>NZ_JBFUFP010000082.1:0-11053 GCF_056403375.1 Rhizobacter sp. P2_H2 | reverse complement strand
GCCTCGCTGCTGTGGTCGGTGCGCTTCGACAACACCGATCCGGTGCGGCTGCAGTCGAACTTCTCGCTGCTGGACGTGCTGCCGGACGGTCGCCATGTGCTGGTCGAGGACGGCTCGTTGGCGCCCGATGTCTATCGCCTGGATGTCAGATCGGGCGATTCGCGACTGGTGCAGGCGGGTCGCACCGAGGTCGAGGACTGGGTGGTCGACCAGGCGCATCGCGTGCGCATCGGCATCCGGAGGGACGAGGCATCGGTGCGCATCGTCGAGAGATCGGCGGAAGGGTCCGACTGGAGGACCCTGTGGGACTTCAAGCTGCTCAGTGGCAAGGAGATCTGGCCCCTGGGGTTCGGTCGCGATCCACAGCAGCTCTATGTCCGCGCCGAGCATGAGGGGCGGCTGGCGGTCTACCGCGTCGACCTCTCCGATCCCGCGCTGGCGCTTCACCTGCTGCTCAGCGATCCGGACCGCGACATCGCCGGCTCCTTGCTGGTGTCGCCCTCCACGGGTGACGTGTTCGGCGTACGCGATGCGAGCCTGGGCGATTCCGGCCTCTACGTCTGGGATCCTGAATTGAAGGCCTTGCTGGCCCGCGTCGATCGTGCGCTCCCCGAGCGCGCCAATCGCCTGCTGCAGTTCAGTGCGGACGGGCAGAGGTACCTGATGTACTCGAGCGGCAACGGCATCCCCGGCCAATTCTTCATCGGCAACCGGCAGACCCGCGAGCTTGCCCTGCTCGCCGAGACCTATCCGGACCTCGACCCGGACCAGCTGGCCCGCAAGGAGGCGATCAGCATTCGCGCGCGCGACGGCCTCGAGCTGGGCGTCTACCTGACGCGGCCCAAGGATGCGAGCGCCGGCAAGCCCCTGCCGACGGTGTTGCTGCCGCACGGCGGCCCCGACGCCAGCGACGACGCCGACTTTGACCACTGGGCGCAATTCCTGGCCGATCGCGGCTACGCGGTGGTGCAGGTCAATTTCCGCGGATCGTGGGGCCTGGGTCGTACTTTCCGTGCCGCCGGCTTCGGCCAGCGCGGCAAGGCGATGCAGGACGACCTGACCGATGCCCTGCACTGGCTGATCGCCAAGGACATCGTCGATGCCGATCGCATCTGCATTGTCGGAGCGAGCTACGGCGGCTACGCCGCCTTGATGGGTGCAGCTCTGACGCCGGACCTCTACCGCTGCGCGGTCAGCTTTGCCGGCGTCAGCGACCAGGCCGCGATGTCGCGGCGTGCCCACCGGCGCGGCCGTGGTTTCCTGAACGATGCGATGGTGGGCTCGCCTTACATCGGAGGTCCCGATCTCAAGGCCATCTCGCCGCGCTACCTGGCCCGGCAGATCCAGGCCCCGGTGCTGCTGATCCACGGCAGTGCCGACGGCATCGTGCCGGTGCAGCAGAGCGAATGGATGGCAGATGCGCTGCGCAACGCGGGCAAGCCCGTGCGCTTCGTGCGCCAAGCCTTCGGCGACCATGCGCTGAGCCACCAGCCCTACCGGATTCAGTTCTTCCAGGAACTCGAATCCTTCCTGGCGGAGAACCTGCGACCGCGGCCTTGACGGCCGCCATGTGATCAYCCGCAGCCACTTACACCCCGCCACAACCCCGCACCGTTGTTTCGGGTTTCCCTCTATCCCCAACTGCACGATCTGCACTAAATTCACGCCTTGGAATCGGTTCCAAGTGGCCTGAAGAGCAACAACAGCCGTCAAATCCCGCCGCACACAAACCACCGCGCCGGTTCCTCATGCGGCGGGCGCAGCCACTGCGCCCGTGAATTCCGCCAGCCCCGCCGGGCCGGCCTTTGACGGAGATCGACATGTTGACTTCAGCAGGGATGCACCGCGTCCCCCGCCCGCGCGCGAACGGCGCCGGGTCGTGGGTGACGCTTTTCTTGTGGGCCTGCGCTGCGCTGCTCGCGGCCATCGCCTTTCCGGCCCGCGCGGCCGACTACACGCAGGGCGTTGCCGTGTCCGGCAGCACCGCGACGATCTGGTTCAAATCCACCGTCGCCACGACCTGGGTCGACACGCACTACACCGTCAACGGTGGCGGCCAGCTGAACGTGCGCATGACCTGGTCCAGCGCCAACGCGCGCTATGAGCAGGCGGTGACCAACGCGGCGCAAGGCACCGTGCTCGGCTACTCGTTCACCTACAACAACGGCAACCCGGCCTATGACACGCCGGCCTTCAGCTACACGGTGGGCGGCACGACCCCGCCGGTCGACCCGGTGCCCACCGGCATCGCCTGCTTCTACGAGAACGCCAACTACGCCGGCGCCGTGACCTGCGCCGACGCCGACAGCAGCTGGGTCGGTGGCACGTGGAACGACCGCTTCTCGTCGGTGAAGGTGCGCGCCGGCTACAAGGTGCAGCTCTTCAACGACATCAACTACGGCGGCGGTTCGGTCACGCTGACCGGCGACACGCCGAACCTCGGCAGCGTCGGTTTCAACGACCTGGCCTCGTCGTTCAAGATCACGACCAACGGCAGCACGCTGCCGACCTCGGACACGCCGGACTTCGGCCCGAACGTTTCGATCTTCGAGCCGTCGACGCCGATCGACACCATCCGCACCAAGGTCAACAGCGCCTTCGACTCGATGAACAAGAGCTCGACCGCCCAGTTCGGCGGCCAGCGCTTCACCTTCCTGTTCAAGCCGGGCACCTACGACGACCTGTGGATCAACCTGGGCTTCTACACGACGGTGGCCGGCCTCGGCGTGAACCCCGACGACGTGCGCTTCCAGAACGGTGCGCTCAACGTCGACAGCGGCTGGAACCTCGGCGACGAGAAGAACGCGACGCAGAACTTCTGGCGCTCCGCCGAGAACCTGTCGATCGTGCCGAACGGCGGCACCAACCGCTGGGCCGTCTCGCAGGCCGCACCGATGCGCCGCATCCACGTGCTGGGCAACATGACGCTGGGCCCGTCGAACATGGACGGCGGCCAGGGCTACGCGAGCGGCGGCTACATCGCCGACAGCAAGATCGACGGCCAGATCAGCTCCGGCTCGCAGCAGCAGTGGTACACGCGTGACAGCAACCTCGGCAGCTGGACCGGCGGCGTCTGGAACATGGTGTTCTCCGGCGTGCCGGGCGGCCCGGCCGCGACCACCTTCCCGCAGCCGGTGTACACGGTGCTGCCGACCACGCCGTTCTCGCGCGACAAGCCCTACCTGTACATCGACAGCGCCGGCAAGTACCGCGTGTTCGTGCCGTCGCTGCGCACCAATGCGTCCGGCGCCAGCTGGGCCAACGGCGCGACGGCCGGCAGCTCGATCCCGATGAGCCAGTTCTACGTGGCCAAGCCGGCCGACACCGCGGCGACGCTGAACCAGGCGCTGGCGCAAGGGCTGAACCTGTTCTTCACGCCGGGCACCTACCAGCTCAACGACACGATCCGCATCACGCGGGCCAACACCGTGGTGCTGGGCCTGGGCTTCCCGGCCCTGGTGCCGACGGGCGGCGTGGTGCCGATGAGCGTGGCCGATGTCGACGGCGTCAAGATCGCCGGCCTGCTGTTCGATGCCGGCACCGTGAACAGCCAATCGCTGCTGACGGTCGGCCCGACGGGGGCCGCGARCAACCACGCGGCCAACCCGATCAGCATCCACGACATCTTCTTCCGCATCGGCGGCGCGGTGTCGGGCAAGGCGACCAACAGCCTGATCGTGAACAGCCACAACACGATCATCGACCACATCTGGGCCTGGCGCGCCGACCACGGCATCGCCGCGACCGGCTGGGGCATCAACACCGCCGACACCGGCGTGGTCGTGAACGGCAACGACGTGCTGGCCACCGGCCTGTTCGTCGAGCACTACCAGAAGTACGAAGTGATCTGGAACGGCCAGAACGGCAAGACGATCTTCTTCCAGAACGAGTTCCCGTACGACCCACCGAGCCAGACCACCTGGCGCAGCGACGCGGTGGGCTATGCCGCGTACAAGGTGGCCGATTCGGTGACGACGCACGAGCTGTGGGGCGGCGGCGCGTACTGCTTCTTCAACATCAACCCGCAGATCCACGCCGGTCGCGGCTTCGAGGTTCCAGCCACGCCGGGCGTCAAGCTGCACAGCGTGCTGACGGTCTCGCTGGGCGGCGTGGGCGTGATCGACCACGTGGTCAACAACACCGGCGCGGCGGCACAAGGCGTGTCGACGATCCCGGTGAACGTGATCAACTTCCCGTAAGCGCCGCAGGCGCCTGAAGCGCGGCCCGTCGCTGTGAAGCGGCGGGCCGTTTTCTTTGGCGGGCGCTCAGGGCCGGCCCGCGGCCGGCGAGAACGGCCGGCGCGCGCCGCCGGTGCGGCGGTCGGCCTTGTCGGTCACGCGGCCCATCGCACTCATCGTGCGGCCCTGCGCTTCGAGCAGCTGCAGGCTGTGGGCCAGCACATCGATCTGCGCCGCGTCGAGCGCGGCCAGCAGCTCGGTGTTGAGCTGCGCGATGCGCGGGAACAGCTGCTCGTACAGCTGGCGGCCGCTGTCGGCCAGGCTCAGGTGCACGACGCGCTTGTCGGCAGCACTGCGCCGGGAGTTCACGAGCCCCTTCTTCACCAGGCCCTGCAGCGCGCGCGAGGTGCGCACGCGGTCGAGCTGCAGGCGCTCGGCCAGCGCCGACGAAGTGATCTCGTCGATCGGGTACAGGCTCGCCACCATGCCCCATTCGCGCCGCGTGATGCCGAAGCCGCCCTCGACCAGGCGCGTGACCATGCCGCCGCTGGCGCGCACGACGCGGGCCAGCCGGTACATCAGCAGGTCGTCGAGGCCCTGCGGCGCGAGCAGGGATCGGGCGGTGACGGGAGCGGTCATCGGACTGTGTCGTGATTCGCACGCGGCATCGATGCGTGCAGATGATGGATTAGATCAACCATCGGGCCGTCACCTAGATTCGCACCAAGTGACGGAGGGTTGAATGCGTTCCTTGCTCTCATGGCGCCTGGTCGCCGGATTCAGTGTCGCACTGGCCTCCTGGGGCGTCCAGGCGGCCGCGCTGGACGGCACGCTGACGCTGGTCGTCGGCTATGCACCGGGCGGCGGCTCGGACCGTGTCGCCCGCGTCATCGGCGACAAGCTGCACAGCGCACTCGGCGTGACGGTGGTGGTCGAGAACGTGGCCGGCGCCGGTGGGCGCATCGCCGCGCAGCAGGTGCGCCGCGCGGGCGCGAACCAGAACGTGCTGATGCTGGGCAACCCGGCCGTGATGGTGGTGGCGCCGCTCGTCTTCAAGGATGTGGGCTACGACCCGGACAAGGATTTCGTGCCGGTCTCGCGCGTGGCCGACTACCAGTTCGCGGTGGCCGTGGGCCGCGAGGTGCCGGTGCGCGAGTGGCCGCACCTGGTGGCCTGGCTCAAGGCCAATCCCGAGAAGGCCAACTTCGGCGTGCCCGCGGCCGGCAGCCTGCCGCACTTCTTCGGCCTGATGCTGGGCGATGCGGTGAAGGTCGCACCGCAGATCGTCAGCTACCGGGGCTCGGCGCCGCTGGCCAACGACCTGCTGGGCGGCCAGCTGCCGGTGGCGATCGACACGCTGGACGCGCTCTATGCCCAGCATGCGGCCGGCAAGGTGCGCATCCTGGCGATGTCGGGCACGCAGCGCGCGGGCTTCGCGAAAGACATCCCGACGTTCCGCGAGGCCGGCTTCAACGTCGCCGCCACCGGCTGGAATGCCTTCTTCGCACCGGCATCCATGCCGCCGGCCAAGGTCCAGCTGCTCGGCCAAGCGATCCGCACCGCGATGCAGGACGAGTCGGTGCGCAAGGCCTTCGAAACCATGTACCTGACACCGGTGCTCAGCACGCCGGCCGAGACGGCGCAGATGCTGAAGACCTTCCGCGCGCAGTGGGAGCCGGTGGTCAAGCGGGCGGGCTTCGTGCCCTGATCACCACGACAACGGGAGACAACCCTTGAACTTGCCCCTCCTCTGGCGGCCGCTGGCCGCCTGCTGTCTCGTGCTCGCGACTTCGGCCGCTGCGGCGCAGGCGCTGAACGAGCCGGTCACGCTCGTCGTCGGCTATGCGGCCGGCGGCAGCACGGACCGCGCGGCCCGCGTGGTGGCCGAGCACCTCGGCAAGAAGCTCGGGGTGGCGGTGACGGTCGACAACCGCCCCGGCGACGGCGGGCGGCTCGCCGCGCAGCAGCTCAGCCACACGCCGGCCAACCAGAACCTGCTGCTGCTGGCCAACCCCGCGGTGATGGTGGTGGCCCCGATCGTCTTCAACAAGGCGGCGGGCTACGACGCCGACAAGGATTTCGTGCCGGTGTCGCAGGTGACCAGCTACGACTTCGCGATCGCCGTCGGCCCCGCGGTGCCGCTGGACCGGCTGATGTTCCTCGTCAGCTGGCTGTGGGCCCATCCGCAGGACACCAGGTTCGGCGTGCCGGCCACCGGCAGCCTGCCGCACTTCTTCGGCCTGATGGCGGGCGACGCCCTCAGCATCAAGCCGCAGATCGTCGGCTACAAGGGGTCGGCGCCGCTGCTGGCCGACGTGGTCGCCGGCAAGGTGCCGATCGCCATCGACACGCTGGATTCGCTGTACCCGCAGCACGTCGCCGGCAAGGTCCGCATCCTGGCGGTGTCGGGCACGCAGCGTGCGAGCTTCGCGAAAGACATCCCGACCTTCCGCGAGGCCGGCATGAAGGTCGACGCCGCCGGCTGGAACGCCTTCTTCGCGCCCAGCTCGATGCAGCCGGCCAAGGTGCAGCTGCTCGGCCAGGCGATCCACGACGTGATGCAGGAGCCGGCCGTCCAGCAGGCCTTCAATGCGTTGTTCCTGGCCCCGGTGGTCAGCACGCCGGCGGACACCGCGAAGATGGTCAAGGCCTTCCGCGAGCAGTGGGAGCCGGTGGTGCGCCGCTCCGGCTTCGCGCCCTGAGACGAGGTGAGCGAGTCCACGATGCCGCGCAACGTCCTGTTCATCATGGCCGACCAGCTCCGGCGGGATCACCTGGGCTGCTACGGCCACCCCTGGCTGCGCACGCCCCACATCGATGCGCTGGCGCGCCGCGGCGTGCGCTTCGAGCAGGCCCACGTCAATTCCGGTGTCTGCGGGCCCTCGCGGATGAGCTACTACACCGGCCGCTACCCGTCGAGCCAC
The DNA here is from genome assembly GCF_056403375.1 of Rhizobacter sp. P2_H2. NCBI lineage: Bacteria > Pseudomonadati > Pseudomonadota > Betaproteobacteria > Burkholderiales > Sphaerotilaceae > Rhizobacter > Rhizobacter sp. P2_H2. Next base: position 3,951 of record NZ_JBFUFP010000082.1, on the reverse strand, counting down.
GGCGCCACCTGGAACCGCGTGCCGCTGTCGATCGGCGAGCTGACGCTCGGCGACTACCTGCGCGGCGCGGACCGGCGCGTCGTGCTGGCCGGCAAGTCGCACGTCATCCCGGACCGCGAGGGCCTGGCGCGGCTGCACCTCGACGGCGGCAGCGAGCTCGCGGCCCTGCTCGAACGCGGCGGCTTCGAGGAGATCGACCGCTACGACGGCCACCACACGCCCGGCGCCGAAAGCGGCTACCCGGCCTTCCTGCGTTCCCACGGCTATGCCGGCGCCGACCCGTGGAGCGACCACGTGATCTCGGCCGTCGACGCGAACGGCCAGGTCGTCAGCGGCTGGCACATGCGCAACGTGCACCTGCCGGCGCGCGTGCGCGAGGAGCACTCGGAGACGGCCTACATGACCGACCAGGCCATGCGCTTCATGTCGCGCGTGGGCGACGAGCCGTGGGTGCTGCACCTGAGCTACGTGAAGCCGCACTGGCCCTACATGGCACCGGCCCCGTACCACGCGCTCTACACGCCCGACCAATGCCTGCCGGTGCTGCGCACCCAGGCCGAGCTGCGCGACGCGCATCCGGTGCTGGCCGCCTACCGCGAGAGCGAGGAGAGCCGCAGCTTCTCGATGGACGAGTGCGTGCGCACCGTGCGGCCGGCCTACCAGGGCCTGATCCACCAGCTCGACGACCACCTCGGCCGGCTGTTCGAGCACATGGACCGGCTCGGCGTGCTGGACGACACGCTGATCGTCTTCACCGCCGACCATGGCGACTTCCTCGGCGATCACTGGCTGGGCGAGAAGGAGCTGTTCTTCGACATGGTGCAGCGCGTGCCGCTGATCGTGGTCGATCCGTCGCCGGCGGCCGACGCCACGCGGGGCAGCGTCGACCCGCGCTTCGTCGAGAGCGTGGACATCGTGCCGACCGTGCTGGAGGCGCTCGGCATCGAACGCCCGGCACACCGCCTCGAAGGCGAGAGCCTGCTGCCGCTGCTGCACGGCGGCACGCCGGCCTGGCGCGACAGCGTGTACTCGGAGCTCGACTACAGCTTCAAGCAGGCGCGGCTGCGCCTGGGCAAGAGCCCGCAGAACGCGCGCGCCTGGTCGCTGCGCACGGCGCGCTGGCGCTACGTGTACTGGCTCGACGAACCCGAGCAGCTCTACGACCTGCAGTCGGATCCCGACGAGATGCACGACCTGGGCCGCGACGCGGGGACGCTCACCCGGCGCATCGAGTTGCGCACGCAGCTGTTCGACTGGCTCGCGCGCCGCAAGCGGCGCACCACGGTCAGCGATGCGGTGGTCGAGCGCGGGACCCACGCGCACAAGCGCGCCGGCGTGTACTTCGGACAGTGGTAGGCCCCTGGCGGCCGGCCCCGTGCGGGCGCACACTACGACCAGGTTCGTAGCGGGGAGCAGCTGCCATGACCACCGTCGCCGACATCCTCAAGGCCAAGGTCGACACGACCGTCCACACGATCGACCCCGCCGAGTCGGTCTATGACGCGCTGCGCCTGATGGCGCAGGCGAACGTCGGCGCGCTGGTGGTCGTCGAGGACGATCGCGTGGTCGGCATCGTCAGCGAACGCGATTACGCCCGCAAGGTGGCGCTGAARGGCCGTGCGTCGCGCGAGACGCCGCTGCGCGACATCATGGCCAGCCCGGTGATGTACGTGCACCCGCGCCACACCAGCGAGGAATGCATGGCGCTGATGACCGACAACCGGCTGCGCCACCTGCCCGTGATGGAGAGCGGCAAGCTGATCGGCCTGGTCTCGATCGGCGACCTGGTGAAGAACATCATCTCCGAGCAGAAATTCATCATCGAGCAGCTGGAGCACTACATCGCCGGGGACCATTCCTGACCGGCCAGCGCATGGTCGGCCAGCAGCAGCGCGAACAGGCCGAACAGGTAGGCGATCGAATAGCGGAACACCGGCATCGCCAGCCGCACGTCGCGGCGCAGGCGCCATGCCAGCATGACGAAACGCCCGCCGAGCAGCATCGCACCGGCCAGGTAGGGCAGGCCGCTCATGCCGATCGCGAACGGCAGCGCCGTGATCAGCACCAGGGCCACGGTGTAGTGCAGGATGCGCGCCGACGTGAAGGCGACGCCGTGGGTCACCGGCAGCATCGGCACCTCGGCGCGCGCATAGTCGTCGCGGCGGTGGATCGCCAGCGCCCAGAAGTGCGGCGGCGTCCACACCAGGATGATCAGGAACAGCAGCAGCGCACCCGGGTCGAGCTGGCCGGTCACCGCGACCCAGCCGAGCAGCGGCGGGGCCGCGCCCGCCGCGCCGCCGATGACGATGTTCTGCGGCGTGCTGTGCTTCAGGAACAGGCTGTAGACCACCGCGTAGCCGACCAGCGACGCGAAGGTCAGCGCGGCGCACAGCGGGTTCGTGAAGACCAGCAGGAACACCATGCCGCCCAGCCCCAGCCCTGTCGCGAACACGATCACCTGCCCGGCGCGCACCGTCCCGCGCGGCAGCGGCCGGCCGCGCGTTCGCGCCATGACCGCGTCGATGCGCCGGTCGACCAGGTGGTTGACGGCCGCCGCGGCACCGGCCACCAGGCCGATGCCCAGCGAGCCGAAGACCAGCGCGCGCCACGGCAACGCCCCGCGTGTCGACAGCAGCATGCCGACGAGGACGGTGAACAGCATCAGCGCGACGACGCGCGGCTTGGTCAGCTCCAGGTAGCTGCGCCAGGGCGCGCGGGCGGCCGGGACGGAGGCGATGGTATCGATGGGGCAGCCCTCAGCGGAAGAAGAGCAGGCGCGTCAGGTGCGTGTGGCCGGCCTCGGACGCCATCAGCCCGACCAGCACCAGCAGGCACAGCGGCGGCAGCAGGATCGCGCAGATCAGCGCCAGCCGCTCCCAGGCCAGGTGCATGAAGACCGCGACGATCAGCCCCGCCTTCAGCAGCATGAAGACCACGATCAGGGTCCAGCGCAGCAGCCCCTGGAAATGGAAGTAGTCGACGCCGTACGACAGCGTGCTGAGCACGAACAGCAGCGCCCATATCTTGAGGTACAGGCCGATCGGATGCTGTTGCCCGGTTCCCGTCGTCATGGCACACCTCACCACAGGTAGAACAGCGCGAAGATGAAGACCCACACCAGGTCGACGAAGTGCCAGTACAGGCCGGCGATCTCGACGATCTGGTAGTTGCCGCCGTCGTAGCGGCCGCGCAGCAGGCGCACCGCGATCACGACCAGGTAGATCACGCCGGCCGTGACGTGCAGGCCGTGGAAGCCGGTGATCATGAAGAAGGTCGAGCCGAACTGCGCCGCCCCCATCGGGTTGCCCCAGGGCCGCACGCCTTCGAGGATCAGCTTGGTCCATTCGAAGGCCTGCATGCAGACGAACATCTCGCCGAAGCCGGCGGTGATGAACATCAGCGCCGCGGCATTGACGCGGTCGCGCCGGTACGCGCAGTTCACCGCCATCGCCATCGTGCCGCTGCTGGTGATCAGCACGAAGGTCATGATCGCGATCAGCAGCAGCGGCACGTCGGCGCCGCCGACGTGCAGCGCGAACACCTGGCTCGGGTTGGGCCAGGGCACCGTGGTCGAGGTGCGCACCGTCATGTAGCCGGTCAGGAAGGAGCCGAAGATGAAGGTGTCGCTGAGCAGGAAGAACCACATCATCGCCTTGCCCCAGGCGACGWGGAACGCCTGGCGGTCGGACGACCAGTCGGTGACCAGCCCGCGCCAGCCGAGCGGTGGCGCTGCGCCGGGGTCGTGGATGACGGCACTCATGGTGTCACCCCCTGCCGCAGATGAACCGGACCACGTCCGGCGTCAGCCCGCCGAGGGCGGCGAACAGCACCGCCCACACGGCCAGCAGGAAGTGCCAGTAGCGCGCGCACAGCGCGATGCGCCGCGCCACGCGCGCCGGCTCGGGCGGCGGCGACGCCGCGGCGGGCATCGTCGAGGCCCAGGCGACCTGG
>NZ_JBFUFP010000081.1:0-11191 GCF_056403375.1 Rhizobacter sp. P2_H2 | reverse complement strand
CCATCGAGGTGCCGACCAGCAGCAGGTTCTCGACCTGCTCGGTCTCGGCATCGGCCGGGCGTTCGTCGTCGGCGACGATGGCATCGGCCGTGGCCTGCAGGCGGGCCAGGTCCAGGGTCTGGTTGAAGCTGCGCCTCGGTGCCGGCGGCGTTGGATTGAGGCCGAAGCCCAGGGCGCCGGCCCGGTCGTCAGGCGCGTGCAGCAGGTAGGCCAGTTCACCGGGCTGCGACTGGCCGAGGTGCCGCTGGATGACGCGCCGGCCCCAATGGTCGGGGCTGGCATCGCGCAGCGCGCCGAAGACGCCGTTCAGCGCGTTCGTCGTGCTGGTGCGCTCGCCGAGCCTGAGTTCCACCGGATCGATGGGCACCGCATCCTCCCGCGCGAGGTAGCTGCGCCCATAGACGAAACGCCCCTCGGGCACGCCGTGCCGGTTCACGCTCAACGCGAAGCGGCCACAGGTGACGGGCTCGGTCGCGCCAGGCAGGGTGATGTAGACGAAGCACTCGCCTGACGATTCAGAAGTCATTGCTCAGGCCGGCCTTCGCGCGGGCGCGCTCGCGCTCGGATGAGCGGGACAGGGCCTGACCCTCGGCATCGCGCTCGGGCATGGCCACCTCGTCGAGCTGGTTCAGCAGGTTCAGCGCCCACAGCATGGCCGCATAGGTCGCGACCGATGCCGATGGCTTGCCGTGCTCGGCATCGGCGACCGTCCGTCGGCCGACGCCGATCTTCGCGGCCAGGTGGTCGAGGGTCCAGTTGCGGCGCAGGCGCGCCGTGCGCAGGTCGCCGCCCAGTCGCCTGAGCGACTGCTCGACGGCGTGAGGCGGTGCGGCCAGAAGGGGATTGCGGGCGGTCATCGGCCGGCAAGGTAGCACGCCCTTTGACGCGTTGGCAACAAAAAGTTATCTCAAGAGTACTTTATCTGTATGAATGAGATCTCAAGTGAACACGCGGCTGGGCCGCCCGAAGCTACGCCCGGTCGATGAGGGACAATGCGCCCCTCGTGCCGCCTGCAGGCGGCGCCCCTCCCGCGAGTCCCCTACCCGATGTCCTCCGAGCTGACCCCGCAGGTGCGCCGCCGCCGCACCTTCGCCATCATTTCCCACCCCGACGCCGGCAAGACCACGCTGACGGAAAAGCTGCTGCTGTTCTCCGGCGCGATCCAGATCGCCGGCAGCGTGAAGGCGCGCAAGGCCTCGCGGCACGCCACGTCCGACTGGATGGAGATCGAGAAGCAGCGCGGCATCTCGGTGGCGAGCTCGGTGATGCAGATGGAATACCGCGACTGCGTCATCAACCTGCTCGACACCCCGGGCCACCAGGACTTCTCCGAAGACACCTACCGCGTGCTGACCGCGGTCGACGCCGCGCTGATGGTGATCGACGCGGCCAACGGCGTCGAGCCGCAGACGCGCCGGCTGCTGCAGGTCTGCCGCGCGCGCAACACGCCGATCCTCACCTTCGTCAACAAGATGGACCGCGAGGTGCAGGAACCGCTGGTGCTGATGGACGAGATCGAGCGCGAACTCGGCATGGGCGTCGTGCCCTTCACCTGGCCGGTCGGCATGGGCAAGCAGTTCCACGGCGTGATGGACCTGCGCGCGCAGCAGATGCGCGTCTTCAGCCCCGGCGAAGACCGCAACCACAACGACGACGAGATCCTCGCCGGCCTGGACAACCCGGCCTACGCCGAGCGCTTCGGCATGCAGTACGAGCAGGCGCAGGGCGAGATCGAGCTGGTGCGCGAGGCCGCACCCGCCTTCGACAAGGAAGCCTTCCTGGGCGGCCACCAGACGCCGATGTTCTTCGGCTCGGCGGTCAACAACTTCGGCGTGCGCGAGGTGCTCGATGCGCTGGTCGACCTGGCGCCTGCGCCCGGCCCGCGCCAGGCCACGCAGCGGCTGGTCGAGCCCGACGAGAAGAAGTTCACCGGCGTGGTCTTCAAGATCCAGGCCAACATGGACCCGGCGCACCGCGACCGCATCGCGTTCGTGCGCGTGGCCAGCGGCCACTTCGAGCGCGGCATGCGGCTGAAGGTGGGCCGCTCGGGCAAGGAGCTGCGGCCGAACACCGTCGTCAGCTTCCTGTCGCAGCGCCGTGAGCTGCTCGACGAGGCCTTCGCCGGCGACATCATCGGCATCCCGAACCACGGCGTGCTGCAGCTCGGCGACACGCTGACCGAAGGCGAGAACCTGCTCTACACCGGGCTGCCGTTCTTCGCGCCGGAAATGTTCCGCAGCGTCGAGGTGGCCGATCCGCTGCGCACCAAGCAGCTGAAGGCGGGCCTGCAACAGCTGGGCGAGGAGGGCGCGATCCAGGTGTTTCGCCCGGTCGCCGGCTCGGTGCTGCTGCTGGGCGCGGTCGGCCAGCTGCAGTTCGAGGTGGTCGCGCACCGGCTGGAGCATGAGTACGGCGTGAAGGCGCGCATCCAGCCGAGCCGCTTCCAGGTGGCGCGCTGGGTGACCTGCGACGAGGCCGACGGCGGCGAGCGCGAGCTGAAGCGCTTCATCGACGCGAACGACCACCGCGTGGCCTACGATGCGGTCGATGCGCCGACGGTGCTGGTGGAGTACGCACCGGAGCTGCGCGCGATCGAGGCCAACTGGCCGAAGATCAAGTTCCACGCGCTGCGCGAGCACGCGGGACTCGTCTTCCAGAAGAAGCTGGACGGCTGAGCGCCGTTCACGCCGCGGGCCCGGCATCCGGCGCCCGCGGCAGGCAATTCGTCGCGCGCCCTCTTGCGCGACACCGGCCGGACCGGCACATTGCGTCCCAACGCAACGCCCGGAGACCCCGCATGATCGCCAGCTCACTCGTCGCCGCACTGCATTTCATCGCCGCGTTCGGCATTGCCGCGACGCTGTTCCTCGAGTGGCTCACGTTCAGCCGCACGCCGACGCTCGCCGAGGCGAAGCGCATCGCGCTGGCCGACCGCTGGTACGGCCTGTTCGCGATGGTGCTGCTGGTGGTCGGCTTCGTGCGCGCGGCGCAATTCGAGAAGGGCTGGTCGTTCTATGCGCACAGCCCGTTCTTCCACCTGAAGCTGACGCTGTTCGTGCTGGTCGGGCTGCTGTCGATCTACCCGACGGTGCGCTTCATCCGGTGGGCGCCGATGCTGAAGGCGGGGCAGACGCCGAAGGTCACCGAACGCGAGTACACGCTGATCTCGCGGCTGCTGGCCGCACAGATGGCGCTGCTGGTGCTGATCGTCATCGCTGCGTCATTGATGGCGCACGCGGTCGGTCTCTAGGCTTCTAGAATCCGCGCGCGGCCACACACGCCGAGCAGAAACGGGTTGCAGTACGGACCCGGCTGTGGGGTACCCCCACGGCATCGAGTCGACCTTGGCATTCGCGGTGCCAGCCAGCGTGCGCTGACGCGCACACCAGCTGACCACGAGACCGGCAGGTCGGCGTCCCTGGGCCGCACCCCGAACATGGACTCCCTTCGCTATCGCCGTCTGAATGCCCTTGCGTTGGCCTATGCGCTGTGGGCCGGTCCACAGACACGCGCGACACTGCGCGCGCGCGCCGTCGGCGCACTGGGAGACGAGCCGGCCTGGCTGACGCTGCTGCTCGACGAACTGCGGCCCGTTTCCGGTGCGACGTGGCAGCGGCAGAGCGTCGAGGACCTGGCCGATCGCCTCGAGCGCACCCGCACGTTCGCCGACGCGGTTCGGAGCACCCCCAGGCCGTTCGTCCAGCGCTGGATCCTGCGTGCCTCGCGCATGCACCCGGCGCCGCTGGGGCTGGACGATCTGAATCTGCCACCACTGCCGCACAGCGCCGCCATTGCCGAATGGCTGGGCATCACGCTCGACGACCTCGACTGGTTCACGCACGACCGCCGCCCGGCGTTGCCGCTTCACGCGCAGCACTACGGCTTCACGCTGCAGCCCAAGCGCAGCGGCGGCGGCCGGTTGATCGAATCCCCGCGCAGCCGGCTGAAGGCCTTGCAGGGGCGCGTGCTGCACGACCTGCTCGACAAGGTGCCGGTGCACGAGGCCTGCCACGGCTTCGTCGCGGGCCGTTCGGTGCTGACGCATGCGCGGCTGCACACCGGTCGGCCGGTGGTGATGCACTTCGACCTGAAGAATTTCTTCGGCCGCATCCTGGCGTCGCAGGTCGCGGCGGTGTTCCACACGCTCGGCTACCCGCGCGGCGTCGCGCGCCAGCTCGCCGCGCTGTGCACCGTCAGCACGCCCGAGCCGGTGATCGAACGGTTGCGCGACGATGGCTGGGTCGACTGGCAGGACGCCCGCGCGCTGCGCCGCGCCCACCTGCCGCAAGGAGCACCGAGCTCGCCGATGCTGGCGAACCTGTGCGCGTTCCAGCTCGACCTGCGGCTCGACGGTCTCGCCCACGTGCTCGGGGCGACGTACTCGCGCTATGCCGACGACCTGGTGCTGTCCGGCCCGGAGTCGCTGCGCCACGGGTTCGAGCGCATTGCCGGCTGGGTGGCTCGCATCGTGAAGGAGGAGGGCTGCACGCTGAACCACCGCAAGACGCGCCTGGCGACGCAGGCATCCGCCCAGCGCGTCTGCGGCGTCGTCGTCAATTCGCACCCGAACCTGCCGCGCCGCGAGTTCGACCGGCTGCGCGCCACGCTCCACCAGTGCGCGCTGCGCGGCCCGGCATCGCAGAACCACGACGGCCATGCCGATTTCCGCGCCCACCTGTGGGGCCGCGTGCAATGGGCGGCGCAGCTCAACGCCGCCAAGGCGGCGCGCCTGCACACGTTGTGGCAGCGCATAGACTGGTAGCCCGGATTGGCATCCGGGGCTACGGACTCACCAGATGAACGCACCCACCGCGCCGACCCCGTCGCGCCTGTCGCTGTACCTGAACCTGATCCGCTGGGATCGTCCGGCCGGCAGCTACCTGCTGCTGTGGCCGACGCTGTCGGCGCTGTGGATGGCGGCCGGCGGCTTCCCCGGCTGGCACCTGCTGGTCGTCTTCACGCTCGGCACCTTCCTGATGCGCAGCGCCGGCTGCGCCGTCAACGACGTCGCCGACCGCGATTTCGACAAGCACGTGAAGCGCACCGAGCAGCGCCCGGTCACGAGCGGCGCGATCGGCGTGAAACAGGCGCTGCTGTTCGGCGCCGCGCTCGCGCTGGCCGCGTTCTGCCTGGTGCTCACCACCAATGCGGTGACCATCGCGTGGAGCTTCGCCGCGCTCGCCGTCAGCATCTTCTACCCGTTCACGAAGCGCTTCTTCTCGATGCCGCAGGCGGTGCTGGGCGTCGCGTTCAGCTTCGGCATCCCGATGGCATTCGCCGCGGTGCGCGGCGAGGTGCCGGCACTCGCCTGGGGCCTGCTGCTGGGCAACCTGTGCTGGGTGATCGCCTACGACACCGAGTACGCGATGGTCGACCGCGACGACGACCTGAAGATCGGCATCAAGACCTCGGCGATCACGCTCGGCCGCTTCGACGTGGCCGGCGTGATGGCGTGCTACGGCCTGTTCATCGCAAGCTGGGGCGTGCTCGGCGCGCAGCAGGGGCTGCGCTGGCCGTTCTTCGCCGGCCTGGCGGTGGCCGCGGCCATCGCCGGCTGGCACTGGACGCTGATCCGCACGCGCACGCGCGACGGCTGCTTCCGTGCCTTTCGGCTCAACCACTGGCTGGGCTTCGCGGTGTTCGCCGGGGTCGCCCTTCAGTCCCTGCTGTCGAGCGCCGCGTTGCCGCACGCCGGCTGATCAGGGATACAGGCCGCGCTCCTCGCGCGCGATCAGGATCCGCTCGCACGCCACCGCGAAGGTCGCGGTGCGCAGCGTGATCTTGTGCTTCTCCGAGGTCTCGTAGATGTGGCGCAGCGCATCGACCATGATCTTGTCGAGCCGCACGTTGATCTCGTCCTCGCTCCAGAAGAAGCTGCTGAAGTCCTGCACCCATTCGAAGTAGCTGACGGTCACGCCGCCGGCATTGCAGATCACGTCGGGCACCACCAGGATGCCGCGGTCGTGCATCACGTCGTCGGCGTCGGGCAGCGTCGGGCCGTTCGCGCCTTCGAGCACCAGCTTCGCCTTCAGGCGGTTCGCACGCGCCGCGGTGATCTGGCCTTCGAGCGCTGCCGGGATCAGGATGTCGCAGTCGACGTCCCAGAAGGCCTCGTTGTCGATGCGCTCGGCATTCTTGTAGTTGGCGATGCCGCCGTCGCGCTTCAGCACTTCCATCGTGTCGGCCATGTCGAAGCCGTTCGGGTTCACGAGCGTGCCGGTGTGGTCCTGCACCGCGACCAGCTTGGCGCCGGCCTGCACGAACAGCTCGGCCGCCGAGCTGCCGACGTTGCCCATGCCCTGCACCGCGATGCGTGCGCCATCGAGGTTCAGGTTGATGCGGCGCGCCGCCTCGCGGCCGGTCACGAACACGCCGCGGCCGGTGGCCTTCACGCGGCCGAGCGAGCCGCCCAGGTGGATCGGCTTGCCGGTGACGACGCCGGTCGCGGTGGAGCCGGTGTTCATCGAGTACGTGTCCATCATCCAGGCCATGATCTGGCCGTTGGTGTTCACGTCGGGCGCCGGGATGTCGCGCTGCGGGCCGATGATGATGCCGATCTCGCTGGTGTAGCGACGCGTCATGCGCTCCAGCTCCTTCATCGACAGCGCCTTCGGGTCGACCCGGATGCCGCCCTTGGCGCCGCCGTACGGCAGGCCGACGCCGGCGCACTTGATCGTCATCCACGCGCTCAGTGCCATCACCTCTTCGAGCGTGACATCAGGGTGGTAGCGCACGCCGCCCTTGCCCGGGCCGCGCGACAGGTTGTGCTGCACGCGGTAGCCCTCGAAGTGCCGCACCGTGCCGTTGTCGAGCTCGATCGGCACGTCGACGATCAGCGCGCGCTTCGGGCGCTTCAGCGTTTCGCCCCATTTGGCCAGCGATCCGAGATAGGGGAGCACGCGGTCGACCTGCGACAGGTAGGTCTGCCAGGGACTATCGGCGTGCGGGGTGACATAGGACAGGTTGCTCATGCGGGTCTCCGTGGGGGGAAGTCGTCATGCCCTGGCGCCGCGCGAACTCGTGGCCCACGCCGCCGGCATGGAGCGCGACTGTAGGCCCGCGGCGCCCGAATTTCTCACCGAAGCTCATGCCTCCTTTGCATGATGTGTTCCAGGCATCGCATGGCTTGCGCTGCCACAGGGTTGGAATCAGCCGAATTCGTCGCCCAGTTCACGCGCGCGGCGCTGCGCCGCCTTCACGGCCGAGACGATCGCGCCGTGCACGTCGCTGCGTTCCAGCGACGTGATCCCGGCGTAGGTCGTGCCGCCCTTGGACGTGACGCGCTCGCGCAGCAGCGACGGCGGCTCGCCCGATTGCAGCGCCAGCGCCGACGCGCCGGCAAAGGTCGCGAGCGCCAGCTCGCGGCCCTGCTCGGCGCTCAGGCCCATGTCCTGTGCCGCCTTCATCATCGCCTCGACGAAATAGAACACGTAGGCCGGGCCGGAGCCGGACAGCGCGGTGACGGCGTCGAGGTCTTCCTCGCGCTCGACCCACAGCGTGCGGCCGGTGGGGGCCAGCAGGCGCTCGACCTGCAGCCGCTCGTCGGCGCCGACGGCCGGCCGTGCGAACAGCCCGGCGATGCCCTGGCCGATCAGCGCCGGCGTGTTCGGCATCGAGCGCACGACGCGTTCGCTGCCGAGCGCGCGTGCGATGTCGCCGCTGCGGATGCCGGCCATCACGCTGAACTGCAGCGCGGCGGCGATGTGCGCGGCGCACGCGGCGGACGCCTCCTTGAAGTTCTGCGGCTTGATCGCCCAGACGACGACCCCGGCGCGCTGCAGCACCGAGCCGGGGGCCTCGAGCGTGATCACGCCCAGATCGCGTTGCAGCCGCGAGCGCTGCTCGGCGTTCGGCTCCAGCACCAGGATGTCGCCCGGCGCGCGGCCGCTCTTGAGCAGGCCGCCGATGATGGCGCTGGCCATGTTGCCGCCGCCGATGAATGCAATGCTGTTCATGGGGTCAGTGTAGGAGTTTCAGGGCCGCCTCAGCCGCTTGCCCATTGCCGCAACAAGCGCTCGGTGTCGCGCAGCGCGGGCTTGGCCAGCACGTGGAACGACAGCCGGCCGGGCGAGGGCCAGCCGCGCGGATCGCGCCGTGTCAGCACGTCGAGGTCGGCCGGGATCGCCGACTGGTTCAGGCAGCCGATGCCCCAGYCGGCGCGCATCGCGGCCACCGCGCCGTGGCTGCCGGTGCAGCTGAGCTGCAGGTGGTACGGCCGCGCGCTGCGGGCCAGCGCGGCCAGCGCCATCGCGCGCACCGGGCAGTCGGGGCCGAGCAGCACCAGCGGTGCCGGCGTGCGGGCGGGTGGCTGCCAGCCGGGTGCCGCCACCCAGGACAGCGGTTCGCGGCGCAGCAGGCGCGCGCCGGGCAGGGCCTTGTCGCTGGTGACGACGGCCAGGTCCATCGCGCCGGCCGCCCACAGTTGCTGCAGTGCAGCGGAACTGGCCCACAGCAGCTCGAAGCGGGCCTGCGGCTGGGCGTCGCGCAGCAGCGCGAGCAGGTCGGCGAGGCGCGCCGGCAGGAAGTATTCGCTCAGCCCGATGCGCCACAGCGCGGCCTGCTGCGCCGGCTGCACCGAGGCGCGCGCCTCGTCCTGCAGCTCGATCAACCGGCGCGCGTGCGGCAGGAAGCGCTCGCCCTCGGCCGTCAGCGCGAGCGCGCGCGTGCTGCGCTGCACCAGCCGTGCGCTGACGCTCGCCTCCAGCTGCTGCAGGTGGGTGCTGACGGCCGATTGCGTGCGGTTCACGCGCGCCGCCGCCCGCGTGACCGAGCCGGCCTGCGCGATCGCGATGAAGCTGCGCAGCCACAGCGGGTCGAGGTCAGTCATGTCGGTGACTCATCAGAATCTTCCATCAATGTGATCGGATCAAATCGTTTCACGGATGGATGCTGGGTGCCTACAGTGTGCTTGTCAACCCAACCACCGAAGGAGTCTTCCATGCCCTACCTGCACATCCAGATCTCCGGCGCTGCCGACGATGCCCTCGCCGCGAACGTCGCCCGCAACGCGACCGAGCTGACCGCGCGCCTGCTCGGCAAGGATCCGTCGCTGACGGCGGTCGTCGTCGACTTCATCGCGCCCGGCCGCTGGTTCATCGGCGGCAGGCCGCTGTCCGGTGGCGGCCCGCGCAGCTACCACTGGATGGTCAGCATCACCGACGAGACCAACACCAAGCGCGAGAAGGCCGTCTACCTGGAGGCCGTGCACCGGGCGATGGATGAACTGCTGGGTGGGGTGGCCGAGCATTCGTACGTGCACGTGGCCGACCTGCGCGCCAGCGCCTACGGTTTCGGAGGGCTCACGCAGGAGCACCGCTACCAGCATCCGGCGTGAGCTTCGGATCGCCATCGGCCGCTTCGGATCGGCAGCGGCCGGCGCCTGCGCCAGCACCTACCTTGACGCTGTCGTACGCAGCGGGGGCGTTCCCCGTTCACCGGAGCATCGCCGTGGCCATTCCGAATTCGCCTTCTCATGCCGTCTCCCGCTCGCGCAGCTCGTCGATCGCGCTGCAGGAGCTGCCGCCCCTGCCGGCCTCGTCGGCCAACTCGACGGCGTCCCAGCGCCCCGCGGCCGAGGGGCCCCTGCAGAGCCGGCGCAACAGCGAGGCGTCGCTCGCCCGTTCTGACAGCGGCCGGGCCTCGACACGGGCTCCGCGGCAGAGCTCGTCGAGCCTCGGGGCCGCCGGTTCGCGCCGCAACTCCGCCGATTCGGTCGAGTTGCAGATGCCGGGCGGATTCAACCCGTCGATCCACTCGACCGAAGCGCCGCCGCCGATCGAACAGGCGCCCGACCACCTGGCCTCGATCGAGGCCGCCCAGGTGCCGAGCTTCCGCGACGTCAACCCGTATTTCTTCAAGAAGAGCGCCTTCCATGCCAGGCTGCCGAACGACGTCACCGGCTGCGTCGCCTTCGTGCTCAGCTCGATGCGCCGCGATGACGCGGACATCCAGCCGCTGAAAGACCTGGCGGAGAAGCAGTCGAAGGTGCTGCAGGACCACGGCATCACGACCCGCGAGCAATTCATCCGCCTGCTGAACCAGGTCGAGTGGCGTGATCGCGGCACGGCGCTGATGCACGGCATGGCCGGCGCCAGCGGCTTCAACACCGGCTCCGCGATCGTCGATTTCGCGCTCGCCGACAAGGCGCTGGAAGGGCTGCTCGGCAGCTGGAAAGACGTGCCGGCCGCGCTGCCGGCCTACGCCGCCGGCGCCTTCCTGGGCGTGATGATGTCGGCGATGGACGTCGGCACCGGCCCGGCCGTCGGCAAGACCTTTGCCGACGCCTACTACCTGCGGCCGCCGGAAGACCAGACGCCCGACCCGCTGAAGGGTGCGAATGCGCACACGAAGACGAGCCTGGCGATCAACCTCAGCGTGGCAGCCGGAGCGAGCTTCGGTGCCGCCCGCAACGGCGGGATCCGCATCCCGCAGACGGCCATCACCCACCACGTCGGGTCGACGAAACAACGGACGCTCGGCGACAACGTGATCGACGTGGCGGGCGGCGAGACGATCGGCGGCGGCGGCATGCAACTCGTCCGCAACAGCCTCGACAACGGCGCCGGGCGCTCCGGCTTCCAGCACTTCCTGGCCCGCGAAGACCTGGGCGCCTGCCTGGATCACCTGGACAAGCCGGCGCTCGAGCAGATGGCCAGCGTCGCCAGGCGCTTCGGCAGCTACGGCAAGAACGTCGTCACCGAGATGCCGGCCGCGGTGAAGTCGGTGCTGGCCAGCGCCCCCGGCTGGACCTCGCACGGCGTGCTCGGCGGCAGCTTCGGCGCGCTGTTCTCGATGCTCGTCGCGATGCCGAAGACGCTCGAGGCCCACGGCATCAGCAAGAAGGACGCCGAGCTCTACACGCAGCTGGCCAAGTACGCGGTGCTGCAGGCGGTCTACCACGTCTGGGGCGGCGCGATGGGGGCCGTCGCCGGCCCGCGGGCGAAGGCCGACCCTTCGGCGGTCTAGGAAGGGTCACGGCGCGATACTCGCGCCCCCTTGTCCGGACCGGAGGCCCGCGATGCACCTCGAAGGATCGTGCCATTGCGCCGCCGTGCGCTTCAGCCTCGAAGCGCACAGCCCGCAGCCCTACATGCACTGCCACTGCAGCATCTGCCGCAAGACGGCCGGCGGCGGTGGCTACGCGATCAACCTGGGGGGCGATTCCGCGACGCTGAAGGTGCGCGGCCGCAAG
>NZ_JBFUFP010000080.1:0-11194 GCF_056403375.1 Rhizobacter sp. P2_H2 | reverse complement strand
TGCTTGTAGATCGCATGCACCAGGTGCTCGCAACCTTCACGCGTCAACGCGGAAATCTGGAACACCGGGCCCTTCCACTTGAAGCGCTTGACGAAATCCTTCACGCGCTTCTCGCGCTCTTCGAGCGGCACCATGTCGAGCTTGTTGAGGACGAGCCAGCGCGCCTTGTCATGCAGCGACTGGTCGTATTTCTTCAGCTCGGTGACGATGGCCTTCGCCTGCGCGACCGGGTCGACCGCCTCGTCGAACGGCGCCATGTCGACCAGGTGCAGCAGCAGGTGGGTGCGCTGCAGGTGGCGCAGGAAGTAGTGGCCGAGGCCGGCACCTTCGGCCGCGCCCTCGATCAGGCCGGGGATGTCGGCCACGACGAAGCTCTGCTCCGGCGCCACGCGAACCACACCCAGGTTCGGGTGCAGCGTCGTGAACGGGTAGTCGGCGATCTTCGGTTTGGCATTCGAGATCGCGGCGATCAGCGTCGACTTGCCGGCGTTCGGCATGCCGAGCAGGCCGACGTCGGCCAGCACGCGCAGTTCGAGCTTCAGCTTCTTCTGCTCGCCGGGCCAGCCGGGCGTCTTCTGGCGCGGTGCGCGGTTGGTGCTGGTCTTGAAGTGCAGGTTGCCGAAGCCGCCGTCGCCGCCCTTGACCAGCAACACCTTCTCGTCCGGCACCAGCAACTCGGCCAGCACCTGGCCGCTTTCGGTGTCGCTGATGATCGTGCCCATCGGCATGCGCAGCACGATGTCTTCGGCAGCGGCGCCGTACTGGTCGGACCCGCGACCGTTCTCGCCGCTGCGGGCCTCGTGCCGGCGTGCGTAGCGGAAATCGATCAGCGTGTTCAGGTTGCGATCGCCGACGGCGAAGACGCTGCCGCCGCGCCCGCCATCACCCCCGTTCGGTCCACCGAACGGAATGAACTTCTCGCGGCGAAAGCTCATGCAGCCATTGCCGCCATTGCCTGCCGCCACATCGATGGTCGCTTCGTCTACGAATTTCATGATCTCGCCCACAGGCCACCGCGCCGCCAGAGGCTGCATGGTAGGCCACCGGTCGTCCGGCGACCGGAAAAAACAAAAGCCCCGGGTGACCGGGGCTCGGGATCAACGCCGGCTGCGCGAGGCAGCCGCAGCTCACGCTGCCGTCTTGACGCTGACCGTCTGGCGGTTGCGCGGGCCCTTGATGGCGAAGCTGACTTCACCATCGACCAGTGCGAACAGCGTGTGGTCCTTGCCGATGCCGACGTTCTGACCGGCATGGAACTTCGTGCCGCGCTGGCGGACGATGATCGAACCGGCCGGAATCTGTTGGCCGCCAAAGGCCTTGACGCCGAGCATCTTCGGTTGGGAATCGCGGCCGTTCCGTGTGGAACCGCCGCCCTTTTTCTGTGCCATGGTTTAACTCCTGGAAGCTTGGGACAGCCGATCAGGCGGCGACCGCGCTGATCTCGATCTCGGTGAAGTTCTGGCGGTGACCTTGCCGCTTCTGGTAGTGCTTGCGACGACGCATCTTGAAGATGCGCACCTTGTCGTGCCTGCCCTGCGCCACCACGGTGGCCTTCACGCTTGCGCCCGCAACCAAGGGAGTCCCGACTTTCAGATCCGCGCCGTTTCCGACAGCGAGCACCTGGTCGATCGTGATCTCTTGGCCAACATCCGCAGCAATCTGTTCTAYYTTGATYTTTTCKCCWGYAGCAACCTTGTATTGTTTGCCACCGGTTTTTATGACCGCGTACATATCAGCCCTTTCGATGAATTCCGCCAGGGCCTCGGCTCTCGATCTACTCGATGGACGGCACCCATGGGCGAACCCTGCAGGAAATGCAGAGCCCGCGAGTCTATCACGCGCAGCCAAGCCTGGGAAAGCCCGACGCCAGCGACGAGGCATTCACCGAGCGGGCAATCCTGCACGAATCGATCGCGCGCGCCTGCTTCCTATAATTTCGCGCAACCACCCGAGCCTTCCGTGCAGACCTCCACCACGCATCCCACCAGTCCCGCGCCCGACATGGCGCAACTCATGGCACCGGAAATGAGCGAGGTCGATCAGGTGATCCGGCAACGCCTGTCCTCCGACGTCGCGCTGATCAACCAGATTTCCAACTACATCATCAGCGCCGGTGGGAAGCGCATTCGCCCGATGCTGGTGTTGCTGTTTGCCAACGCGCTGGGCTTTCGGGGGCCGGAGCGGTTTGAGCTGGCCGCGATCGTCGAGTTCATCCACACGGCAACGCTGCTGCACGACGATGTCGTCGATGAATCGGAGCTTCGCCGCGGCCGGACAACCGCCAATGCGTTGTTCGGCAACGCTGCCAGCGTGCTCGTCGGCGACTTCCTCTATTCGCGCGCCTTCCAGATGATGGTGTCGGTCAACCGCATGCGGGTGCTCGAAGTCCTGRCCGACGCGACGAACGTGATCGCCGAGGGCGAGGTGCTGCAATTGATGAACATGCACGACCCGGACATCGCAGTCGACGACTACCTGAGGGTCATCCGGTTCAAGACGGCCAAGCTGTTCGAGGCCAGCGCGAGGCTCGGTGCAGTGCTGTCAGATGCGCCGCCGCACCTCGAAGAGGCCTGCGCGAGCTACGGTCGAGCGCTCGGGACGGCCTTCCAGCTGGTTGACGATCTGCTCGACTATGAGGGCGCGACCGAGCAGCTGGGCAAGAACGTCGGCGACGATCTGCGCGAAGGAAAGCCGACGCTGCCGCTGCTGCTGGCGATGGAACGCGGCAGCACGGAGCAACGCGCCGTGGTGCGCCATGCGATCGAGCACGGCGAGGTGGATCGCCTGGCGGAAATCGTCGAAATCGTCCGCCTCACCGGTGCGCTGGACGCCACGCGGCAAGCCGCGCGCGACGAGGCTGACAAGGCACGCACGAGTCTCTTGTCGCTGCCCGACTCGAAACACCGCGAAGCTCTGCTAGAATTGTGTTTTCGATCGATAGACAGGTCGTTCTGAGACCCCCGAATCAGAACACTGCGGCTTGTTTGTCATCAGGTGCCTCGCGATGCTCGCGGGTTCGCACCGAAGATCGGGGTGTAGCTTAGCCTGGTAGAGCGCTACGTTCGGGACGTAGAGGCCGGAGGTTCGAATCCTCTCACCCCGACCAGTTTTCCGGCAGTCCTCGCTGTCGTTGTTCATCAGCCCGGCCCTCAGTCGCAGTCACCCTGACGCAATCTGTTGCACGCGATCAGGCTGCTTGGCGTGACTTCTTGACCGCTCCCGGGCCGGCTTCGGTTTACAGTGCCACTTGAATCGGCGATCATCGTTCGATCGTCGACTTGTTTTTTTGCACGAAACCTGCCTGTGGACACTCTTGCCGAAGCCCCCCAATCTGCACTCTCCGGCGTTGCCCGGGTCCTGGTGCATGCAGGCAAGCTGAATGCGAAGACCGCTGAAGATCTGGTCAAGTCCTCGAAGGACAAGAAAGCCAGCTTCGTTGCATCTGTCATCGCCGCCGGTGCAGTCTCTCCTTCCGATCTGGCACACACCCTGGCCACGGCACTCGCGCTGCCGTTGCTCGACCTGAATGCGGTCGACCCCCAGAAGCTGCCGAAGAACGTCATCGACGCCAAGTTGACCGTTCAGTACCAGGTGCTGGTGCTGGGCAAGCGCGGCAATCGCCTGTTCATCGGCGGCGCCGACCCGACCGACCAGGAAGCCGCTGAACGCATCAAGTTCGCGACGCAGCTGTCGCCGGAATGGATCATCGTCGAGCACGACAAGCTGGCGAAGATCCTCGAGAGCAGCGGCGCCAGCGCGACCGAGTCGCTCGAGAACATCGTCGGCGGCGAGTTCGAGTTCGACGTCACCGACGAAGACACCACGGCTGCCCCGGAAAGCCAGGAGGTCACGACCGACGTCGAGGACGCCCCGGTCGTGCGCTTCCTGCAGAAGATGCTGATCGACGCGATCAACGCCCGCGCCTCCGACCTGCACTTCGAGCCCTACGAATACCACTACCGCGTGCGTTTCCGCGTCGACGGCGAGTTGCGTGAAATCACGCAGCCGCCGATCGCGATCAAGGAAAAGCTCGCGTCGCGCATCAAGGTGATCTCGCGGCTCGACATCTCCGAGAAGCGCGTCCCGCAAGACGGCCGGATGAAGCTGAAGTTCGGCAACAAGGCGATCGACTTCCGGGTCAGCACCTTGCCCACGCTGTTCGGCGAGAAGATCGTGATCCGGATTCTCGATCCGTCCAGCGCCAAGCTCGGCATCGAGGCCCTCGGCTACGAGAAGATCGAGAAGGACCGCCTGCTGAAGTGCATCAGCCGCCCCTATGGGATGGTCCTCGTGACCGGCCCGACCGGCAGCGGCAAGACCGTGTCGCTCTACACCTGCCTGAACATCCTGAACCAGCCGGGCGTCAACATCTCGACCGTCGAGGACCCCGCGGAAATCAACCTCCCCGGCATCAACCAGGTCAACGTCAACGACAAGGCCGGGCTCACCTTCTCGGCGGCTTTGAAGTCGTTCCTGCGCCAGGATCCGGACGTGATCATGGTCGGCGAGATCCGCGACCTGGAGACTGCCGACATCGCGATCAAGGCGGCGCAGACGGGCCACATGGTGATGTCGACGCTGCACACGAACGACGCACCGACCACCCTGACCCGCCTGCTGAACATGGGCGTGGCGCCGTTCAACATCGCATCCAGCGTGTTGCTGATCACCGCGCAGCGACTTGCACGACGCCTGTGCGAGGTGTGCAAGGCGCCCGCCGACTACCCGCGTGAAGCGATGCTGAAGGCCGGTTTCACCGAAAAGGACATCGACGGCACCTGGAAGCCGTACCGGGCCGTCGGATGTTCCGCCTGCAGCAACGGCTACAAAGGTCGTGTCGGCATTTACCAAGTGATGCCCATCAGCGAAGACATTCAGCGCATCATCCTGGCCGAAGGAACGGCGATGGACATCGCGGACCAGGCCACCAAGGAAGGCGTCCGCAGCCTGCGGCAATCTGGCCTGGTCAAGGTCCGGGCCGGGTTCACGACGCTGGAAGAGGTCATCTCCGCTACCAACGACTGATGCAATCCGTGCCGTTCGCGGCACGTGTCGAACAACTATTCAACGGGACGAGGACCTGAGTGTTCTCGCAGGCACCATGGCAACTGCAACTGCGGCGAAAAGCAACATCCGGGAATTCGTCTTCGAGTGGGAAGGCAAGGACAAGAACGGCAAGATCGTTCGAGGCGAGATGCGCGCGGGCGGCGAAGCCGTGGTCAGCGCCAGCCTGCGCCGCCAGGGGATCCTGGTCAACAAGGTCAAGAAGCGCCGCATGGGCGGCGGCCGCTCGATCAAGCAGAAGGACATCGCGATCTTCACGCGCCAGCTGGCGACGATGATGCGCGCCGGCGTGCCGCTGCTGCAGGCCTTCGACATCGTCGCGCGCGGCAGCGCCAATCCCCGCCTGACCAAGCTGCTGACCGACATCCGCACCGACGTCGAGACGGGTACCAGCCTGTCGTCGGCTTTCCGCAAGCACCCTTTGTATTTCGACGCGCTGTACTGCAACCTGGTGGAGGCCGGTGAAGCCGGCGGTATCCTGGAAGCACTGCTTGATCGACTGGCCATCTATCAAGAAAAGACGATGGCCATCAAGAACAAGATCAAGTCGGCGCTGATGTACCCGGTGGCCGTGCTGGTCGTCGCCTTCGTCGTCATCGCGGTCATCATGATCTTCGTGATCCCGGCCTTCGAGGAAGTGTTCAAGTCGTTCGGCGCCGACCTCCCCGCACCCACGCTGGTGGTGATCGCGCTGTCGAAGTTCTTCGTCAGCTACTGGTGGGCGATCTTCGGTTTCCTGGGCGGCGGCACCTACTTCTTCCTGGAGTCCTGGAAGCGCTCCGAGAAGATGCAGAAAGCGATGGACCGGCTGCTGCTGAAGGTTCCGGTGTTCGGTGACCTGGTCTACAAGTCGGCGGTCGCCCGCTGGACCCGCACGCTGTCGACCATGTTCGCCGCCGGCGTGCCGCTCGTCGAAGCGCTCGACTCGGTCGGTGGCGCCTCCGGCAATGCCGTCTTCAAGGAAGCCACCGAACAGATCCAGAAGGACGTGTCGACCGGCGCCAGCCTGACGACCTCGATGTCGACCACCGGCATCTTCCCGACGATGGTGCTGCAGATGTGCGCCATCGGTGAAGAATCCGGCTCGCTCGACGGCATGCTCGGCAAGTCGGCCGAGTTCTACGAGGACGAGGTCGACGAGGCCGTGAAGGGCCTGTCGAGCCTGATGGAACCGTTCATCATCGTGATCCTGGGCGTCCTGATCGGCGGCATCGTCGTGTCGATGTACCTGCCCATCTTCAAGATCGGCCAGGTGGTGTGACCGGCCCAGATGGACAAGGACCTGCTTGAAATCTTCCTGACCCCCGCTGCACTGGCCGTCTTCGGCCTGTGCATCGGCAGCTTCCTGAACGTCGTGATCCATCGCCTGCCGATGGCACTGGAGCGTGGCTGGAAGATCGAAAGCGCCGAGATGCTCGGCGTCAAGATCGACGTCCCCGAGCCGATCACGCTGTCGAAGCCGCGCTCGCGCTGCCCGTCGTGCGGCCACATGATCACCTGGTACGAGAACATTCCCGTGCTGAGCTGGTTGTGGCTGCGCGGGCGCTGTTCGGCCTGCAAGACGCGCATCTCGGCGCGCTACCCGTTCGTCGAGATCCTGACCGGCGTGCTGTTCGCCGCCATCGGATGGCGCTTCGGCGCGCAGCCGGTCGCCGTGCTGTGGTGCGGCATGGTGGCGGTGCTGATCGCGCTGGCCGGCATCGATTGGGACACCACGCTGCTGCCCGACAACCTGACGCTGCCGCTGCTGTGGGCCGGCCTGGTGGCCAGCGCGCTCGGCTGGACGATCCCGCTGCCGCAGGCGCTGTGGGGTGCGGTCGCCGGCTACCTGTCGCTGTGGTCCGTCTACTGGCTCTTCAAGCTGACCACCGGCAAGGAGGGCATGGGCTTCGGTGACTTCAAGCTGCTCGCGGCGCTGGGCGCCTGGCTGGGCTGGCAGATGGTGTTGCCGATCGTGCTGGGTGCCTCGGTGATCGGCGCGGTGGTCGGCATCGGCATGAAGGCGATGAGTTCGCTGCGCGAGGGGCGCTACGTGCCCTTCGGCCCGTTCCTCGCCGGCGGCGGCATCGTCGTGCTGCTCGCGGGCCACGCGCGCGTGCTCGGCTGGCTCGGCTGGGCCTGATCGCCGGAGCCACCGCATGGCCGCGCTGCGCATCGGCCTGACCGGCGGCATCGGCAGCGGCAAGAGCACCGTCGCGGGCATGCTCGCCGACCAGGGCGCGGCGGTGATCGACACCGATGCCATCGCCCGTTCGCTGGCAGCACCGGGCGGCGCGGCGATCGATGCCTTGCGCGACCAGTTCGGTGCCGCGGCGATCGGCGCCGACGGCGGCCTCGACYGCGCCCGCATGCGCCAGGTCGTGTTCGCCGACCCCGCCGCGAAGTCGCAGCTCGAAGCCATCCTGCATCCGCTGATCGGGATCGAGTGCGATCGCCAGGCCGCCGCCGCAGGCGATCGCCCCCGGGTCTTCGACGTGCCGCTGCTGGTGGAATCCGGACGCTGGCGGGCGCGGGTCGACCGCGTGCTGGTGGTCGACTGCCCTGCCGCGACGCAAATCGCGCGCGTCACGCGCCGATCCGGCTGGGCCGTGGCCACGGTGCAGGCCGTGATCGACCAGCAGGCCAGCCGCGAGGCGCGCCGTGCCGCTGCCGATGCGGTGATCTTCAACGAGAACCTGAGCCTGGCGGAACTTGCAGCCGAAGTCCGCAGTCTCTGGTCCAGCTGGATCGAATCACGATGGATCACATCGCGATGAAGTGCCACCCTGTGGAACAATCCGGCGTCACGTTGTCACATTGATCGCCCGGAAAGCCGCCGTTTTGGTCCTGTACGAATACCCGTTCAACGAGAGCATCCGCACGATGCTCCGGCTCGAACACCTGTTCGACCGCCTCGGGCGCCTGCTGCCGCGCGATGAAGCCGTGGACCACCACTACGCGCTGGCGACGATGTTCGAGATCATGGACGTCGCATCGCGCGCCGACCTGAAGTCCGACCTGCTGAAGGAGCTCGAGCGCCAGCGGGCGCTGCTGCAGAGCTACCGCGGCAACCCGGCGATCTCCGAAGGGGCGCTGCTCGAGGTGATGGCACGCGTCGACCATGCGTTCAACGGACTGAACCAGCTGCCCGGCAAGGCCGGCCATGTGCTGACGGCCAACGAGTGGCTGATGAGCATCCGCAGCCGCATCAGCATTCCCGGTGGCACCTGCGAGTTCGACCTGCCGGCCTACTACGCGTGGCAGCAGCATGACGCCGCGAGCCGGCGCGCCGACCTGTCGGGCTGGATCGCGACGCTGACGCCGCTGGCTGAAGCCCTGAGCGTGCTGCTCGGGCTGCTGCGCGATGCAGGCGTGCCGCACAAGGTCGTCACGCAGGGCGGCCAGTACCAGCAGAGCCTGCCGGCCGGCCGCGTCTACCAGCTGCTGCGGGTGCGCATCGACAACGGCAGCCRCCAGCTGGTGCCCGAGATCAGCGGCCACCGCCTGATGGTGATGGTGCGGCTGATGAAGCAGGATGCCGAGGGCCGGCTGAAGCCCGCGGCGATCGACACCACCTTCGAACTGACCTTGTGCGCATGAATGCCCCCGCCAAGCCCCGCATCGTGCGCTGCCCGACCTGCGCCGGCGACAGCCTCTACGCGAGCGACAACCCCTATCGGCCGTTCTGCAGCGAGCGCTGCAAGAACGTCGACTTCGGCGCCTGGGCCAGCGAGAGCTACCGTGTCGCCGCGCCGCCCCCGCCGGGCGCCGGCGTGACGCCCTCCCCGGACACCGACGACTGAGCAAATTCCGCCGCGGCGTGCAAACTGGCGCGCTTTCCCGGCCTTGATCGACCCCACGATGGCGGCTGTTCCCGGTTCAATGGGAAGCCATGTGGAAGCGTGTTGTCGATGTCGTTCTGGCGCTGGGCTTCGTCTTGGTGACCAACATCCCGTTGCAGGCCGGTGCCGCGGCGCTGACGCCGCTGGAGACCCGCTGGATGCAGGCCGCCTGGCCGGTGATCACCTACGCTCGGGCGCAGGGCCTGCCGCTGGACATCGTCGCCCAGCCGGTGGCGCAGGGCGGCGAGCCGCCGATCGCGATGGGCTATGTCGACGGCCGCTGCAAGCTGGTGCTGACGATGCGCGGCAACCCCGAGGCCGAATCCACGCTGGAGAAGATCCCTGCCGAGCTGCGCGACACCGTCGTCGAGGCGATGACCGCCCACGAGCTCGGCCACTGCTGGCGCTACGTGCAAGGCGCATGGCACACACCGCCGGTGGCCGGCTTCACCGACGCGCTCGACGCCGGCACGACCCCGCTGGCCGACCTGGAGCGCGACATGCGCGCGACGCGCTGGGAAGAAGGTTTCGCCGACCTGGTCGGGCTCGCGTGGACGCGCGCGCAGCACCCCGAGCGCTACCGCGCGGTGCACGCCTGGTTCGAGGCATTCCGCGCCGACCAGCCGCTGCCCGGCGCCCACCACGACACGCGCGCCTGGTTGAAGCGCGCCCAGGACCCGGCCGTGTTCGGTACGGCCGCCACCCCGTTCGAGCAGGCCTTGCCGGTCTGGCGCAGCGAGCCCGACGCCGGCCGCTGAGTCGCACGGGCAGGGCTCAGCGCGCGCCGGCCCCGTCCAGGCACTCGGCGACCCAGCGTTCCACCAGCGCCGACGAGGCCGGCACCGGCCCCCACAGCGCACGGTAGATGATCGGCGCGACCACCACGTCCATCGCCCGCTGCACCTCGGGCACCGGTTCGCCGCGCGCCACGCCGCGCTCGAAGATGAGGGCGATCTGCGCCGCAGTGAACTGCGCGCACTGGCACGGCGCGGTGCCTTCGCCATGGGCCTCGGTCGACAGCACGTCCTTCATCATCGCCAGCCCGATCGGCGACGACATCTCCTCATGGAACTGCTGCGCCCACGCGACCAGGTCGCCGGCGACCGAGCCGGTGTCGGCCGGTTCCGAATCGGGCTTCATCCGCTCGACCGACACATCGGCCAGCAACTCGCCGAGATCGCCCCAGCGGCGGTAGATCGTCGACGGGGTGACCTCGGCACGCGCCGCGATCATCGGCACGGTCAGTTCGGCGCGCCCGTGCAGCTCGATCAGCTCGCGCGTGGCGCGGTGGACGGCCGCCTGGACGCGGGCGCTGCGGCCGCCCGGCCGCGGGGTGGTGGTTGCAGTCATGAAACCATGCTAACGCAAAGTATTTGCTTTAGCTCAGGAATGGGTTCAGAATCCGCTAACGCAAATATTTTGCGTTAGCTGAAGGAGCCGACATGACCACGCCCGCACTCGCCACCGCGCCCGCCGCCCTTCGCGCGCCCGGACTGCGCCTCGGCACCACCGCCTCGCTGTGGCTGACGGTCTCGCTGGTCGTCAGCTTTCTCGCCGCCTCCAGCGCGCCGTCTCCGCTGTACGCGCTGTACCGCGAGGCCTGGGGCTTCAGCCCGCTGGCGCTGACGGTGATCTTCTCCAGCTACGCCTTCGCACTGCTCGCAGCGCTGCTGGTGTTCGGCGCGCTGTCCGACCACCTCGGCCGGCGCACCGTGATCCTCGCGTCGCTGCTGATCGAGTTGCTGTCGATCGTGCTGTTCTGGTCTGCCGATTCGGCCGGCTGGCTGCTCGCGGCGCGCATCGTGCAAGGCTTCGCGACCGGCATCGCCACCAGCGCGCTGAGCGCGACGCTGCTCGACCTGAGCCCGGCGCGCGGTGCGCTGTTCAACAGCGTCGCGCCGATGTTCGGCATGGCCGTCGGCGCACTCGGTGCGAGCGCGCTGGTGCAGTTCGCGCCGGCGCCGATGCACCTGGTGTTCGACGTGCTGCTGGCGATCCTCGCGCTGCAGACGCTGGCCGCGCTGTTCCTGCCCGACACGGTGACACGCCGGCCGGGTGTCTGGCAATCGCTGCGTCCGCGCATCGCGATCCCGCCGGCTGCGCGTGCCACGCTGTGGCGCATCCTGCCGCTCAACACCGCGAGCTGGGCGCTCGGCGGCTTCTATCTGTCGCTCGGGCCGACGCTCGCGAAGCTGGTCACCGGGACCACCGCACCCACGACCGGCGGCGCGCTGATCGCGACGCTGGTGCTGGCGGGCGCCGCAGCGATCGGCTGGGTGCGCCTGCGCCCAGCGCCCGCGGTGCTGGCC
>NZ_JBFUFP010000079.1:0-11284 GCF_056403375.1 Rhizobacter sp. P2_H2 | reverse complement strand
TCGTCGAGCAGCTCGCGGTGCCGGGGCTGATCGTCGGCGGCGGCGCGCTCGCCTTCGGGCTGTTCCGCGACCTGCCGGATGCCCTCGCCTTCGCGACGCTCGGCACGGTGGCGCTCGCCGTCGCGGTGCTGGTGCGGGCCGATTGGCTGCGCGCGCTGCTCGGTGCACTGGCGGCGGTGATGCTGGCGCTCGCACTGGCGATCGACCCGTGGCGCGGCTCGCACGCCACGCGCCTCGGCGTGTTCTGGCTCGCATGGCACGGCTGCGCCGCGGCCTGGGTGGCTGCGCATGTGCTGGTGCGCCGCATCGCACCGGTGCACGCCGCCGTCGTCGAGCCGCTCAGTGCCGGCTGGCTGCTCGCGACGCTGTGCGGCCTCGCGTGGTGGGCCGGCATGACCTTCCTGGTCGGCGCGAACCTGACCGGCTTCGCAGGCGATGTGGCTCGCAGCGTCGATGACGGCCACCGCTGGATCGGCTCGCTGCAGCAGGCCGCGTCGCTGGCGCTGGCCGTCGCGGGTGCGCTGTGGGCCGCGCATCGCTGGCCGGGACTGCGGCAGCCGTGGCTGGCCGGCGTGGCCGCGGTGCTCGCGCTGCTGGCCTGGCTGATGCCCACGCTCGGCGCGGTGCTGCTGGCGCTCGCGCTGAGCGCGACCACGCGGCGCTGGCGCCTGGCCGCCGCGGCCGGCGTGGCCGCGGCCTGGATCATCGGCGCGTTCTATTACCAACTGGCCTGGCCGCTCGCGCACAAKGCCTTGCTGATGGTGGCGGCCGGCGCGGTGCTCGCGTTGCTGGCGCGCTGGGGCAGGCCGCGGCGCGAGCCGAGCGGGATTGCAGCACGTGCCGCAGCCCCCACCGGGCCGCAGCGCTGGGGCATCGCCGTCTGCGCCGCTGCCGTGCTGGGGGTCGCGAACCTCGCCATCTGGCAGAAGGAATCGCTGATCGCGCACGGCCAGCCGGTGTTCATCGAGCTCGCGCCGGCCGATCCGCGCTCGCTGATGCAAGGCGACTTCATGCGGCTGAACTTCCGCCTGCCGGCCGCGCTGGAGCAGGGCCTCGACGACGACCTGCTGCGCGCACAGCGACCGCATGCGGTCGCGCGGCGCGACGGGCGTGGCGTGCTGGTGCTGCTGCGGCTCGACAACGGCACGCCGCTCGCGGCCGACGAACTGCGCATCGAGCTGACACCGAAGGACGGCCGCTGGATCCTCGTCACCGATGCCTGGTTCTTCCGCGAAGGCGAGGCACAGCGCTGGTCGGGGGCGCGCTTCGGCGAGTTCCGCGTCGACGACAGCGGGCGGGCCTTGCTGGTCGGGCTGCGCGGGCCGGAGTTGCAGCCGCTCTAGCCGGCGCCGGCCGCGACGCGCATCAGCAGCCGGATCAGCGTCCCACGCTCGCGCGCCGACAGCACCGCCAACGCGTCGTCCTCCATCGTCGCGGCGATCTTCTCGGCGCGCGCCGTCAGCTTGCGCCCGGCCGGCGTCAGCTCGATGCGCTGCGAGCGCCGGTCGTCGCTGCAGCGCACCCGCTGCACCCAGCCGCGTTCGACCATGCGGTCCAGCGTCACCGCCATGTTCGGTGCCGACACGTCGAGCGCCTGGCCGAGCTGCTTCTGGTTCACGCGCTCGTTGGCCGCCACCAGCACCAGGATCGAGAACTCCACCGCCTTCAGCTCCAGCGGCCCGAGGTGGCGCACGAACGAGCGCTTCAGCTGCACCGAGGCCCGCGTCGCCGCATAGCCGACCAGGTGCTCCAGCCGCGAGGTGTCGAGCGCCTCCACCATCAGCGGGGTCCGCTGGAGCGCGCCGCGCCGAGGTAGGTGTCGATCACGCGCGGGTCCTGCGCCAGCTCGCCGGCCGGGCCTTGCAGCACGATCTCGCCCATCTCCAGCACGTAGGCATGGTCGGCCACCTCCAGCGCGGCGCGCGCGTTCTGCTCGACCAGCAGGATCGTCACGCCGGTCGCGCGCAGCGCGGCAATGGTGCGGAAGATCTCTCGCACCACCAGCGGCGCGAGGCCGAGGCTCGGCTCGTCGAGCATCAGCAGCGAGGGCTCGCCCATCAGCGCGCGGCCCACCGCCAGCATCTGCCGCTCGCCGCCCGACAGCGTGCCGGCCAACTGGCCGCGCCGCTCCTGCAGGCGCGGGAACAGCGCGAACACCCGCTCCATCGCGTCGCGTGCGGCTTGCGGCCCACGCTGCCGCAGGCGCCACGCGCCGAGTCGCAGGTTGTCCTCGACCGGCATGCTGCCGAACAGCGCGCGGGTCTCGGGCACGAGGGCGATGCCGCGGTCGACGCGTGCTTCGAGTGGCAGCGCGTCGATCGCATTGCCCTGACATTGGATGGACCCGCGCGACGGCAGCACGCCCATCAGCGCATTCAACAGCGTCGATTTGCCGGCGCCGTTCGGGCCGATCACGGTGACGACGCTGCCCGCTGCGGCCTGCAGCCGGATGCCACGCAGCACTTCGGCGCGGCCGTAGCCGGCGTGCAGGTCGATAACGTCGAGCATTGGAGCCGCCATCGTTCAGTGCTCCGTGCCCAGGTAGGCCGCGCGCACCGCCTCGCTCGCCTGCACCTCGGCCGGCGTGCCCTGCATCAGCCGCGTGCCGAACTCCATCACGACGATGCGGTCGCTCACGTCCATGACCAGGTCCATGTCGTGCTCGACCAGCAGGATCGACAGCCCCTCGGCGCGCAGCTGCCGCAGCACCTCGGCCAGCGCCCGCTTCTCCTGGTGGCGCAAGCCGGCGGCCGGCTCGTCCAGCAGCAGCAGCGACGGATCGGCGCTCAGCGCGCGCGCGATCTCCATCAGCCGCTGCGGCCCGAGTGCCAGGTTGCCAGCCAGTTCGTCGGCGCGGTCGGCCATGCCGATGCGTTGCAGCTGGCGCTCGGCCTCGCGCAGCAGCCGGCGCTCCTCGTCGCGGTCCAGCCGCAGCATCGCCGCCAGCATGCCGCGCCGTCCGCGCCGGTGGGCACCGAGCGCGACGTTCTCCAGCACCGTCATCTCCGGCACCATCTTCACGTGCTGGAAGGTGCGTGACACGCCGCGCCGTGCAATGCCACGCGACGGCAGCCCGTCGATGCGCTCGCCGCGCAGCCGCACCTCGCCGCGCGTCAGCGGCAGCACGCCGCTCACCAGGTTGAAGGTGGTCGACTTGCCGGCGCCGTTCGGCCCGATCAGCCCGACGATCTCGCCGGCCCGCACCTGGAAGCTCACGTCGTTCACCGCGACCAGCCCGCCGAACTCCTTGCGCACCGACTGCACGTCAAGCACCAGCTCGCCGTGCGGCGGCCGCGCCGCTTCGGGCAGCGGCTGCGCATCGGCCCAGTCGCGCTGGCGCACGCGCCGCGGCAGCCGTGCGACGACCGCGGCCCACAGCCCGTCGCGCGCGTACTGCAGCACCCCCACCAGCAGCACGCCGAACACGATCACCTCGTAGCTGCCGCTGCCACCGAGCAGCCGCGGCAGCAGCACCTGCAGCTGGTCCTCCAGCAGCTTGACGACGGCCGCGCCGGCGAGTGCGCCCCACACGTGGCCGACGCCGCCGATCACCGCCATGAAGAGGTATTCGATGCCCATCTTCAGGCCGAACGGCGACGGATTGACGCTGCGCTGGAAGTGCGCGAACAACCAGCCCGACAGGCTCGCCAGCAGCGCCGCGAGCACGAACACCGCGACCTTCGCGCGGAAGGTATCGATGCCCATCGCCTCGGGCATCGTGCTGCCGCCCTTCAGCGCCCGCAGCGCGCGGCCGCTGCGCGAATCGAGCAGCTGCGTGGCCGCCAGCGCCGCCAGCAGCACCAGCGCCCACAGCAGGTAGAAGAAGCTGCGGCCGGTGTTCAGCGGCAGGCCGAAGAACCCGATCGGCACGATGCCGAGCAAGCCGTCGTAGCGGCCCAGCGCCTCCAGGTTGCCGAACAGGTAGTACAGGCTCAGGCACCAGGCGATGGTCGCGAGCGGCAGGTAGTGGCCCGACATGCGCAGCGTGATCCAGCCGAGCAGCAGCGCGGCGAGCGCCGTCAGCGCGAGCCCGCCGAACACCGCGAGCCACGGCGACCAGCCGAGAGTCAACGTGAGCCATGCACTGCTGTACGCGCCGAGGCCGACGAATGCCGCCTGGCCGAACGAGGTCAGTCCGGCGATGCCGGTCAGCAGCACGAGGCCGATCACGACCAGCGCGTACAGCCCGATGTAGTTCAGCTGCGTGATCCAGAACTCCGGCACCGGCAACTGCGGCAGCAGCGCCAGCACAGCGGCGAACGCAACGAGGAACCAGCTTCTACTCGTCATCGGATTCGCCGTGCGTGAAGCTGCGCCACAGCAGCACCGGCAGGATCATCGTGAAGACGATCACCTCCTTGTAGGCGCTGGCCCAGAACGAGCCGAACGATTCGAGCCAGCCGACGAACAGCGCGCCGGCCGCCGCGCCCGGGTAGCTCGCGAGCCCGCCGAAGATCGCCGCGACGAAGCCCTTCAGGCCGATCAGGAAACCGGTGTCGTAGAACATCGTCGTGGTCGGGCCGATCAGCAGGCCCGACAGCGCACCGATGAAGGCCGCGAGTCCCATGCTCCAGCGGCCGGCGCCGTCGGTCGAGATGCCCATCAGCCGCGCGCCGAGCCGGTTCACTGCTGTCGCACGCAAGGCCTTGCCCTGCAGCGTGCGCCCGAAGAACAGCCACAGCCCGACGATCAGCGCGGCCGAGACGAAGAAGATGATCAGCGCCTGCCCCGACAGCATCAGCGGCCCGGCGCGAAAGCGCTCGTCCCAGAAGCTCGGGTTGCGAAAGCCCTCGGCGCCGAAAAACAGCAGGCCCAGGCCGGTCAGCGCGAAATGCACGCCGACCGAGACGATCAGCAGCACCAGCACCGACGCGTCGGCCAGCGGCCGGTACGCGAGCCGGTAGACCAGGGGCCCGAGCGGCGTGACGATCGCGAGCGTCAGCAGGCTTTGCAGCAGCAGCGGCAGCTGGCGCGGCGCGGCCCACAGCGCGAGCAGCGTCACCGCCGCCGGCACGGCCAGYGACCGCCCGGCATCGCGCACGATGCGGCCGGCGGCCCGGCCTTCGCGCGCGGCCGCGACCGCATCGCGCAGCGCCGCCAGCACGGCCAGCGCGGCCAGCAGCCACACCGTGCCGGGCAGCTTGCCCATCTGCAGCATCGCGAGCGTCAGCGCGCCGTACGCGACGAACTCGCCCTGCGGGATGAAGATCACCCGCGTGACCGCGAACACCAGCACCAGCGCGAGCGCCAGCAGCGCGTAGACCGCACCGCTGGTCGCGCCGTCGAGCAGCAGGATGCCCGCGATCGAGAGGTCCATCAGCGGCAGATCAGCGTCACTTGACGACTTCCCAGTCGCCGTTGACGACCTTCAGCAGCACGCCGGTGTCGGGCGTGAAGCCGAAGTGATCGGCCGCGGTGTAGTTCAGCACGCCCTGCGACACCGGGATGCGGCCGGCCGTCTCCAGCGCCTCCTTCAGCGCGGCGCGGAATTCCTTCGTGCCGGGCCTGGCCTTCTTCAGCGCCATCGGGATGATCTTCTCGAGCACGATCGCCGCATCGAACGCATGCGCGCCGAACTGGTTCGCGCTCTTCGCACCGAACGCCTTCTCGTACTGCTCGATGAAGCGCATGCCGATCGCCTTGCTCGGGTTGCTGTCGGGCAGCTTGGGCGCCACCAGCGCCGGGCCGGACGAGACGAACGAGCCTTCGACGTCCTTGCCGCCGACGCGGATCAGGTCGAGCGTGGCCGCGCCATGCGTCTGGTAGATCCTGC
Organism: Rhizobacter sp. P2_H2; assembly: GCF_056403375.1. Taxonomy (NCBI): domain Bacteria; kingdom Pseudomonadati; phylum Pseudomonadota; class Betaproteobacteria; order Burkholderiales; family Sphaerotilaceae; genus Rhizobacter; species Rhizobacter sp. P2_H2. Next base: position 5,511 of record NZ_JBFUFP010000079.1, on the reverse strand, counting down.
CCTTCGGGTAGCCGCGCTCGACCAGGCCCTTGTGCGGCATCGCCGCGCCGCTGCCCGAGGCCGCGATCAGGATCGCATCCGGGTTCGCGCCGACCAGCTTCAAGGCCTGGCCGGTGATGCTGGTGTCGGCCCGCGCGAAGCGCTCGACGCCGACGCTCTTGATGCCGGCCGCGGTGGCCTGCGCGGTGATGTCCTTCAGCCAGGCCTCGCCGTACGCATCGGCGTAGCCGACGAAGCCGAAGGTCTTCACGCCGGTCTTCTTCCAGTGCTCGACGATCGGGATCGCCATCACCGCGGTCGACTGCGGCAGCCGGAAGGTCCAGGCACCCTTGCCCTCGGGCAGCGGGATCGGCGACAGCGCCAGCTGCACCGTCTGCGCCTCGGCCGCCACGTCCGACATCGCGATCGCGATCGGCGTCGCCGACGAACCGACGATGAGGTCGACCTTGTCCTCGGTGACGAAGCGGCGCGCGTTCTTGACGCCGACGGTCGGGTCGGTCGCGTCGTCGAGCACGATCACGTTGAGTTTCTCGCCGGCGATCGTCGCGGGCCACAGGCTGATGCCGTTCTTGCTCGGAATGCCGAGCGCCGAGGTCGGGCCGGTCAGCGGGACGCTGACGCCGATCGTCACGTCGGCCTGTGCGCCGGCCGCGAGGGTGGCCAGCGCGGCAGCGGCCAGCCAGGTCTTCAGGTGCTTCATGGGGGTGTCTCCGTTCGGGGTCGTGATGCTGCCTGACACAGCGCGCGGATGTCATCCGGCACTGCCATGGACTTCAGTTTTCCGGTGGCATCGCGGGTCACGAAGATGCGCGTTTCGCGGCCCTCGCAGACCAGCTCGCCGTCGCGCATGACGCGGTGCAACTGCACGAAGGCCTTGCCGTGCCAGGCCTCGATGCAGGTCTCGATCTGGATCGTCTCGCCGTAGGTGACCGACTGGATGAAGCGCGTGTGGATCTCCAGCAGCGGCGTGCCGACGATGCCGCGCGTCTTCTCGAGCACGCGCCACGGCGGCACGCCGCATTGCATGAAGAACGACAGCGAGGCCGCATCCATCCAGCGCGAGAAGTTCGGGAAGAAGACGATGCCGGCCGGGTCGCAGTCGCCGAAGTTCACGGCGACGGTGTGCGTGGTGGTGCGGGATTCGCTCATGCGCGTGCGGGGACGAAGAGGCCGGGTGCGCTGCCGGCGTGCAGTTGCTCGACGAGCGCGGCCCGACAGGCCAGCACCGCGCGCTGGTTGATCGATCCCTTGTCCGTGACCTCGCCCCGGTCGATCGCCGGCGGCTCGGCCAGCAGCAACGCACGGGCGACGCGCGTCGCACTGCCGGTGCCGGTGTCGTGCAGCGCGTCGAGCCAGTGCTGGAAGAACGCACGCACCGGCGGTGCGGCCAACACCTCGGCGAGCGGCGCATCGGCCGGCAAGCCCGCGAGCACCCGGCAGCGGTCGGCGCGCGGGAACACCAGCAGCCCGATCTCGTTGCGGTTCAGTCCGGTGACGACCACGTCCTGCACGCACGGGTCGCCGACCGCGATCGCGCGGGCGCGCAGCGGGCCGACCGACACGAAGGTGCCGGTCGCGAGCTTGAAGTCCTCGGCGATGCGGCCGTCGAACGCGAGGCCGCGCTGCGGGTCGGCCGGGTCGACCAGGCGCACCGCATCGCCGCTCGCGTAGAAGCCTTCGTCGTCGAAGTGCGCGGTGGACGGCAGGCGCCAGTAGCCCGGCGCGACGTTCGGCCCGCGGTAGCGCAGCTCGGCCTTGTCGCCGCTCGGCACCAGCTTCAGCTCGATGCCCGGTGCCGGCAGGCCGATGTGGCCGGAGCGCACGTCGCCGCCGTTGGCGCAGATCGCGAACGGCGCGGTCTCGGTCATGCCGAGCCCCGTCAGCATCCGGATGCGTTCGCCGCAGGCAGCCTCGGCCAGCCGGTCGAGCTGGTCCCACACCGGCTGCGAGAGCCCGGCGCCGGCGAAGAAGAACATCTGCACGCGGCTGAACAGCGTGTCGCGCAGCGCGGCGTCGTGCTCCAGCGCGTTGGCGATCTCCTCGAAGCCCTTCGGCACGTTGAAGTAGACGGTGGGTGCGATCTCGCGCAGGTTGCGCAGCGTGTGGCCGATCAGCGCCGGCGTCGGCTTGCCGTCGTCGATGTACAGCGTGCCGCCGTTCCAGATCGTCAGCCCGACGTTGTGGTTGCCGCCGAAGGTGTGGTTCCACGGCAGCCAGTCGACCAGCACCGGCGGCGTCTCGCCGAGGCACGGGAAGCACTGCAGGATCATCTGCTGGTTGCTGCACAGCATGCGCTGCGTGTTGATCACACCCTTGGGCGCCTGCGTCGAGCCGGAGGTGAACAGGATCTTCGCGATGGTGTCGGGGCCGACGCGGGCGTGCGCCTCGTCGACCGCGTCGGTGGGCGTCGTCGCGAGCAGGTCGGCGAACTGCAGCGCATGGCGGCCCTCGACCGCGCCGGTGGCGAGCGTGAGCGGTGTTCCGGCCGGCAGCGCCGCATCGATCGCCCGCGCGTAGGCGCTGCCGTTCGCGGCGAACACCAGCCCCGGCGTCAGCGCCCCGAGGATGTGGCGCAGCTTCGCATGGTCCTGCGACAGCAGCGAATAGGCCGGCGAGATCGGCGCGCACGGCACGCCGGCCCACATCGCGCCGAGCATCAGCAGCAGGTGTTCGAGGTCGTTGTCGGAGAGGATGGCCAGCGGCCGCTCAGGGCCGAGCCCGATGTCGAGCAGCGCCTGCGCGATGCTGCGCGCGCCGTGCACCGCATCGCGGTAGCTCAGGTGCCGCCAGATGCCTTGCGCGTCGCGCTTCGCGGCGAGCGTGCGGTCGGGGGCCTTCGCGGCCCATTGCTGCAGGCGATCGGTCAGGCGCAGCGGGTGCGGCAGCAGCGGTTCGGTCGATGCGATGCGCAGGCTGCCGTCGTCACGCGGCGTGAAGCGTGCGGAGAGCGAGCCGCCGAGCGCCACCCGTCGATAACGAGGCAGCGCGGTGCTCATGACTTCGCAACCTTGCCGGCCTTGCCGTCGAGGAAGTCGCGCATGCGCTGCTTGGCCGCATCGTCGGCCTGCGCGATCGCGGCCATCAGCGATTCGGTGAACAGCCCGGCCGCCTGGCCCTGCTCGGCGATGCGCGGCAGCGCGTGCATCACCGCGAAGTTCGACAACGGCGCGTTCGACGCGATCTTGCGCGCCAGCTCGAACGCGGTCGCGAGTCCCTGCCCGTCGTCGACCAGGTACTGCGACAGCCCGATGCGCTGGCCTTCCTCGGCATCGTGCACGCGGCCGGTGAGCATCATGTCGCTCATGCGGGCGACGCCGATCAATCGCGGGATGCGTGCCGAGCCGCCGCCGCCGACAAACAGCCCGCGCTGGCCTTCGGGCAGGCCGTAGAAGCTGCTGCGCTCGGCGACGCGGATGTGCGCTGCGCTCGCGAGCTCGAGCCCGCCGCCGACCACCGCGCCGTGCAGCACCGCGACCACCGGCACACGGCCGAACTGGATCTGCTCGAAGGCGGCATGCCACGAGCGCGAATGCAGGATGCCTTCGGCGGCGCTGCGCTCCCCGAGCTCCGACAGGTCGAGCCCGGCGCAGAAATGCGTGCCCTCGCCGCTCAGCACCACGGCGCGCACGCCGGCATCGAAGCCGGCGAAGGTGCGCTGCAGCTCGGCGATCAGCGCATCGTTCAGCGCATTGCGCTTGGCGGGGCGCGCCAGGCGCACGTGGGTGACCGGGCCGTCACTCGAAACGTTCAACAGGGAGGTGCTCACGACCGGAGGTGGTTGAAGCCTGGATGGTTATGAGTCTTAAGCAAATGGCCGCCGGTCACAGCAGCAAATACCCGTACACCTCAATACGTCTCGACGTGGAAGCGCCCCTCGTCCACCAGCCGCTGGTGCAGCAGCGGCCAGTCGAGCCCCGCCCCGGCGCAGATGTCGGCCAGCGCGTCCAGCACGCCGGTCTCCATGCCCTTCAGCCCGCACAGGTAGAGGCAGGTGTCGCCGCGCAGCAGCAGGGCAATGTCGGCGGCGCGCTCGCGCATCAGGTCCTGCACGTAGCGGCGCGGCTGCCCCGGCACGCGCGAGAACGCGAGCGAGGTGTCGATGAACGAGGCCGGCAGCTTGGTCAGCGGCCCGAAGTACGGCAGCTCCTCCGGCCGGCGCGCGCCGAAGAACAGCATCAGCCCGCCGTAGACCGGCTTGCCCGCCGTCATCAGCCGGCGCCGGTGCTCGGTCATCGCCCGCATCGGCGCCGCGCCGGTGCCGGTGCACACCATCAACAGGTTCGAGCCTGCATGGTTGGGCATCAGGAAGCGGTCGCCGAACGGGCCGCAGACCTGCACCGTGTCGCCCTTGCGCAGGTCGCACAGGTAGTTCGACGCGACGCCGTGCACCGRCCGGCCGTCATGGTCGCTCGTGACCCGCTTCACCGTCAGCGACACGTTGTTGTAGCCCTCGCGCTCGCCGCTGCGCGGGCTCGCGACCGAGTACATGCGCAGGTAGTGCGGCTTGCCGGCGCCATCGACGCCGGGCGGCACGATGCCGATCGACTGGCCCTCGAGCAACGGAAAGAACTGCGTGCCGAAATCGAGCACCAGGTGGTGGATGTCGCCCTCGGCGTCGGCCGCGGTCAGCCGGAAGTTGCCGGCCACCGTCGCCTGCACCGGCTTCTTCAGCGTGTGCAGGTTCAGGTAGGGATGCGCGGCCGACCACGGCGGCCGCGGCGAGCTGGGCGACACCGCGGCGTTCGCCTGCGGCGGCACCTCGGACGCGGGCGACACACCCACGCCACCGCCTGCCTCCGCCGGCGCCTGCGCGAGCGCCGGCACCTCCTGCTTCGGCGGCAGCTCGTCCCAGCCGAACTGCGCCTCGATCGAGTAGGCCGCCGCCTTCGGCACCGGGTGCCAGTGGTCGATGCTGCCGGTCGGGCACGGCGACACGCAGGCCTGGCAGCCGTTGCAGATGGCCGCATCGACGACGTAGTTGCGGTCGTCGTGCGTGATCGCGTCGACCGGGCAGGTCTCCTCGCAGGTGTTGCAGCGGATGCAGACCTCGGGGTCGATCAGGTGCTGCTGGATGAAGACGACCGGTTCCATCACATCCTCAATTGAAGCGCACGTACTCGAAGTCGACCGGCTGCTTGTTGATGCCGATCGGCGGCGGCGCGATCCAGTTCGCGTACTTGCCGGGCTCGACCACGCGGCCCATCAGCGACGCGACGTAGGCACGGTCTTCCTCGCTCGCGAGCCATTCGCGCACATGGGCCTGCCATTCGATCTCGCCGATCACCCGGCCATCGGGGCTCACGCGCAACCCGGCGAAGCTGCCGATGTGGCGATTGAACGCCTTGTGCGGCACGCTCAGCCGGAACGCGATGCCGGCCTTCTCGATCACCTTGTTCCAGCGGTTCACGCCGGCCGACGAGTCGCGGATGTAGTCGTCGCGCAGCACCTCGTTCAGCGCGTTGAGCATCGGCACCTCCTTGTCGACCAGCACGCCGTCGCGCACGTCGAGGA
>NZ_JBFUFP010000078.1:0-11312 GCF_056403375.1 Rhizobacter sp. P2_H2 | reverse complement strand
GCAGAGAAGTGAAGCGGTAGAGAAACCAATCTGCCGAGGCAATGCCGGCGCTCATGCCGGGTCTCAGTTCAACCGTTATTGGAGTTTTTAAAATGGTCATGTCAGTCAACACCAACGTCACGTCGCTGAATGCACAACGCAATCTGTCGACCACCCAGAACTCGCTGTCGACCGCCATGCAGCGCCTGTCTTCCGGCCTGCGCGTCAACAGCGCCAAGGACGACGCCGCCGGCCTGGCGATCTCGGAGCGCATGGGCGCCCAGGTCCGCGGCATGAACGTCGCGATCCGCAATGCCAACGACGGCATCTCGCTGGCGCAGACCGCTGAAGGCGCGCTCGGCAAGGTCGGCGATTCGCTGCAACGCATGCGTGAACTCGCCGTGCAGGCCCGCAACGGCACCAACGGCGACAGCGACAAGGATTCGCTGAACAAGGAATTCCAGCAACTGAGCGCGGAAATCACCCGCGTGCTGGGCGGCACCACCTTCAACGGCATCGCCATCATCGGCGCCAGCGCCGGTGCGAAGGACTTCCAGATCGGTGCCAACACCACGACCAACGACGTCATCACAGTGACGACGACCGACATGACGGCCGATGCCAGCATCACCGCCGTGACGGCCAACACCGTGGTCATCGACAGCACGACGAACTCGGCTTCGCTGAAGACCGTCATCGACAACATCGACGGCGCGATCGACAAGGTCAACAGCGAGCGCGCCATGTACGGTGCGGCGCAGAACCGCTTCGACTCGGTGATCTCGAACCTGCAGACCTCGGTCGAGAACCAGTCGGCTGCCAAGAGCCGCATCACGGATGCCGACTTCGCGTCTGAAACGTCGAACCTGTCGCGTGCCCAGATCCTGCAGCAGGCCGGCACGGCGATGGTGGCACAAGCCAACCAGCTGCCGCAGCAAGTGCTGTCGCTGCTGAAGTAAGCCGCCAGGCTCTGCTTCACAGGCCCCGCCCGGGAAACCGGGCGGGGCTTTTTGCTTTCTGGCGCACGAAAAGGCGGGTCAGACCGGCTCATTTCCCGGTTTAACCCACCTCCAGTTCTCGGAACAATCACTTCCACAGGTTCCTCGCCCGGGATCTGCGGTCCGGATCCACTGAAGGATGCTGACGGGGCGGTGTGCAACAGCACACCTTTCATGTCGGTGGCCAACGGTGATTCGCGCCGGGTCTGACGCAGGGCATTACCCCCCTGCGGCAAGCGCCGGCGCATTTCGCCGGGAGTCATTGATTCTTGAGGAGTGCTTCATGCCACAAACCATCAACACGAACATCGTTTCGCTGAACGCGCAACGAAACCTGAATTCATCCCAGTCCGCCCTGGCGGTCTCGATGCAGCGCCTGTCGTCCGGCTTGCGCGTCAACTCCGCGAAGGACGACGCCGCCGGTCTCGCGATCGCCGAACGCATGAACGCGCAAGTGCGCGGCATGAACGTCGCGGTGCGCAATGCCAACGACGGCATCTCTCTGGCGCAGACCGCTGAAGGCGCGCTGTCCAAGGTGGGCGATGCGCTGCAACGCATGCGTGAACTGTCGGTGCAGGCCCGCAACTCGACCAACAGCGGCAGCGACAAGGATTCGCTGAACAAGGAATTCCAGCAGCTGTCGGCCGAAATCGGCCGCGTGCTGGCGGGCACCACGTTCAACGGCCAGCCGATCCTCGCGTCGACCGGCACGCAGACCTTCCAGGTCGGCGCCAACACGACGGTCAACGACACGATCGACATCAACACCGTCGACCTGACCGTCGATGCCTCGATCACCGCGGTGACCGCCGCGACGACCGTGATCGACAGCACGACCACCTCGGCGACGCTGGCCACCGTGATCGACAGCATCGACCAGGCGCTGAACCTGGTGAACGACACCCGCGCCACCTACGGTGCGAGCCAGTCGCGCTTCGATTCGGTGATCTCGAACCTGCAGACCAACGTCGAGAACCAGTCTGCCGCCCGCAGCCGCATCATGGACGCCGACTTCGCGGCCGAAACCGCCGCGCTGAGCCGCTCGCAGATCCTGCAGCAGGCCGGCAACGCGATGGTGGCCCAGGCCAACCAGCTGCCGCAGCAGGTGCTGCAGCTGCTGAAGGGCTGATGAACGACGAGTGAGACGTGGTGCGTGAAAAATTTCGCACCCGGGGGCTCAAGTTGCCGGCTGTGACTCCGATACACGCGATATCGGATTCCCCTTGGGGGAAGCCTTCCTTCTTTTAGGACAGTGGCAGCGAGGCTTCCTCTGCTTGCCGTCCACTCTTCCGAAAGGTCACGGTCATGGCATCAGTTACATCAGCGGGGATCGGCAGCGGCCTCGACGTCGAATCGATCATCACGAAGTTGATGACGGTCGAAAAGCTGCCCGTCACGCAACTGCAGACCGAAGCGTCGAAGATCCAGACCAAGATCTCCGCTTACGGCTCCATTCAATCCTCGGTGTCGGCCTTCCGCGACGCCGCGCTCGCGCTGACGCGCTCCACCACCTGGGGCGCGACGGCGGCCACCTCCGCCGACACCTCCTCCGTCACCGTGTCCAGCGGCTCCAGCGCCGCAGCCGGCAACTATGCCGTCAGCGTGCAGAAGCTGGCTGCCGCACAGTCGGTGGCGAGCACCAGCTTCGCTTCCAGCAGCACCGTCGTCGGCGAAGGCGCACTGACCATCGACGTCGGCAGCTGGGACATCGGCGAGCCGGGCTTCAAGGCCCGCGCGACCATCAACTCGATGAACATCGCGATCAGCGCGACCGACACGCTGGCCGACGTGCGCGACAAGATCAATTCGGCGGGCGGCGGTGTCTCCGCCTCCATCGTCACCGATTCGAGCGGCGCCCGGCTGGTGCTGTCGTCGACGGCCACCGGCGTCGGCAACGGCTTCCGGGTGACGGCGAGCGGCGCCGGCCCTTCGGCCTTCGCGTACGACGCGACCGACGGCAGCGCCGCGATGACGCGCACCCAGACCGCCGCCGATGCGCAGGCGAGGATCAACGGCCTGGACATCACCTCGGCGAGCAACACGCTGAACGACGTGGTGCAGGGCCTGACGATGAACCTGCAGAAGGTCACCACCGGTGACGTACAGGTCAGCGTCGCGCAGGACAACACCTCGATCAAGAGCGCGCTCACGAACTTCACGGCCGCCTACAACGGGCTGGCGTCGCTGCTGAAGACGCAGACCAAGTACGACGATTCGACCAAGACGGCCGGCACGCTGCAGGGCGATAGCACCGCGGTGTCGCTGCAGCGCCAGCTGCGCACGATGCTGACGGGCACCGGCTCGGCCTCGAGCGCGTTCCCGACGCTGTCGTCGATCGGGCTGGAGATCCAGACCGACGGCACGCTGAAGGTCAACGACACCAAGCTGACCAGCGCACTGGGCAACCTGAGCGAGATGAAGAAGGCGTTCGCCAACAGCGACGCGACCGACTCGGCCAACGACGGCTTCGCGCAGAAGCTGCGCGCGCTGGGCGACCAGGTGCTGGGCACCGACGGCTCGCTGGCGGCCCGCACCAGCGGGCTGAACAGCACGCTGAAGGACAACCAGGAACGGCAGGACGACATCACTGACCGGATGACGAACACCGAGAAGCGCCTGCGCGCCCAGTACACCGCGCTCGACACGAAGATGGCGGGGCTGAACACGCTCAGCACCTACATCACGCAGCAGATCGCCAACTGGAACAAGAGCACAGGCTGAAGGAGCGCCCCGCAGGGGCGCACTCCGGTCGATCCGTGCAACACCGTCAGACCCCGGTCCGGACGGTGTTTTCACTGGAGCAGGTGCCCGCAACATCCCTTCACACTTGAGGGAGAAATGGACCCTGTTTCACCCCACTTGTGCGGCCTAAAGGCCGCGCGGGGCGGGCCGATAAACAGTGCATCCAGTCACGCACAAGGCCAAGAACATGTTCGGTTCCGACTACTCCGCATCGCCCTTCGGCGGCCGCAGCAATGCCTACCAGGCAGTGCAGGTCGGCACCGGGGTCGACGGCGCATCGCCGCACCAGCTGATCGCCATGCTGTTCGACGGGCTGATCGATTGCATCGCCCAGGCGCGTGGCGCCATCCGCAACAAGAAGATCGAGGAGAAGGGCCGTGCCCTCGGCCGCGCGGTGCGCATCGTCGATGAAGGCCTGAAGGCCGGCCTGAACCTGAAGGACGGTGGCGCGCTCGCCGCCCAGCTGAACGACCTGTACGCCTACATGGCCCTGCGCCTGACGCAAGCCAACCTGCACAGCGACGAGGCGGCCCTCGACGAATGCGTGCAACTGATCGAGCCCCTGCGCAGCGCCTGGGCCGAGATCGACATCAAGACCGCCGCCTGAGCCAGGACCCGCACACCATGAAGCATTTCCAGATCGACCGGTCGAACGACAACGGAGACCACCCCATGAACAAGGCCCTGTTGAACTACTACGAAGCCATCGAGCGCGCCAGCCAGGACATGCTCGAAGCCGCCCGCGTCGGCAACTGGGACCACGTGGTCAAGCTCGAAGGCGCCTGCGCCGTGCTGATCTCGCAGCTCAAGCACGCCGCCGCGCAGCGCCCGCTGGATTCCGAGGAAGCCCAGTTGAAATCGCGCATCATGCAGCGCATCCTGGTCAATGATGCCGAGATCCGCCACCTGGCCGAACCGTGGCTGGAAGACCTGGACGCGATCCTCGCCGGCAAGCCGAAGACCGTTCACTGAGCCGTTCGCTGACGTTCACTGATCGCGGCGGGCCGTCCCGCCGACCGGAGCCGAATTTGGACACGATGCCGATGCCGCTGGACGTGCTGGCCGCCACCCATGGCGGGCTGGACGATTTCCGCCTCTCCGCCGTGCCCGAGGTGCTGGCGATGCTCAAGYGGCTGCAGGACGGCAACGTGATCGTCCACCTGAACGGCAGCGACGGCGCCAACTACACCACCACGCTGTGGTCGATCGACCCGGTGCGCGGCCTGATCAGCTTCAGTGCCGAAGGCGAGAACAACCAGGTGCAGGCGCTGGTCGAGTCGGCGGACGCCGTCGCGGTCGCCTACCTGGACAGCATCAAGCTGCAGTTCGACGCGGTCGGGCTGGTGATGGTGCACAACGGCCGCAACGCGGTGCTGAACTGCGCGATGCCGCGCGAGCTGTTCCGCTTCCAGCGCCGCAGCGGGTTCCGCGTGCGCCCGCTGCTGCGCAGCACGCCGGTGGCGCGCGTGCGCCACCCGGCCATCCACGAGATGCCGCTCGCGCTGCGCGTGCTCGACGTGAGCATCGGCGGCTGCGCGCTGTTCCTGCCCGACGACGTGCCGCCGCTGCCGGCCGGCGTGGTGCTCAACGGCGTGCAGATGGACCTCGATGTCGACACGCGGGTGCACGTCGCGCTGCGCCTGCAGCACGTGACCTCGATCAACCCCGATTCGCGCGGCGTGCGCCTCGGCTGCGAGATCGTCAACCCGAGCAGCGACGTGTCGCGCGCGTTGCAGCGCTACATCGACCAGACCCAGAAACGGCAGCGCCTGCTGGCCGGAGGCTAGCCTTCCTTCGCGCGCGGCCGGGCGTGGCAAGATCGCCCCTGGTTGAACAACGAAGGCCAGCGCGTGCGCATCCAGATCGAGCCCGGTGTGAGGCTGTTCGTCGACGTCGAAGGCCCCGGCCACGTCCCCGACGGCAACGGTGTGCGGGAAAAGCCCAGCCTGGTGCTGCTGCACGGCGGTCCGGGGTTCGACCACGTCGCCTTCAAGCCGCTGTTCTCCCGCCTGGCCGACCTGGCCCAGGTCGTCTACTACGACCACCGCGGCCACGGCATGAGCGACCGCCGCCCGCCGTCGGAGTGGACGCTGGACACCTGGGCCGACGACGTGGTGCGGCTGTGCGATGCGCTCGGCATCGTCAAGCCGATCGTGCTCGGCCAGTCGTTCGGCGGCTTCGTCGCACAACGCTACATCGCGCGCCACCCGGCGCATGCCGCCAAGGTGATCCTGTCGAGCACTGCCGGCAGCATGGCGATGCCGCGCAAGCTGGCGATGTTCGAGCAGCTCGGCGGCCGCGAGGCGCGCGACGTGGCCGAGCGCTTCTGGGCCGATCCGAGMGACGAGAACAACGCCGTCTACCAGCGCGTCTGCAAGCCGCTGTACAACCCGAGCCTGGTCGGCCGCGTCGAGAGCGCGCCCTGGCGCTTCACCGCCCCCGAGATCCTGCAGGCCTTCATCCGCGGCGAGCAGCGGCAGATGAACCTGCTGCCCGGACTGGCCGCCGCGCAATGTCCGGTGCTGGTGCTGGCCGGCGAACTCGACCCGGTGTGCCCGCTCGAAGATGCGCAGGACATCGCCGCGGCGCTGCCTGCGCGCTGGCGGCAGTTCCAGTCGTTCCCCGGCATCGGCCACGGCGCCTGGCGCGAGAAGCCGAACGAGGCCTTCGACGTGCTGCGCCGCTTCATCACCGACCCCGCTTGACGCCACGACCACGGCCAGGATGCACGCGATGACCACTGAAGAACTGTTCCGCGAAGACGCCGCGCTCGACGAATGCGAGGCGCGCATCACCGCCCTCGGCGAGACYGGCGTGCAGCTCGACCGCACCGTGTTCTACCCGCTCGGCGGCGGGCAGGCCGGCGACCGCGGCGAGCTGCGGCTGGCCGACGGCCGCGTGCTGCAGATCGCCGACACCCGCAAGGGCGTGGCGCCGGGCGAGATCGTCCATGTGCCGGCGCCCGGCCAGGAGGCGCTGCTCGCCACCCTGGCGCCCGGCCAGCCGGTGACCGCCCGCATCGACCGGGCGCGCCGCGAGCGCCACATGCGCTTCCACACGGCCACCCACCTGCTGTGCGCGCTGGTGCCGCACCCGGTCGACGGCTGCTCGATCACCGCCGACTCGGCGCGGCTCGATTTCCACATGACCAACCCGCTCGACAAGGAGGCACTGACCGCCGGCCTCGCCCGCCTGGTGGCCGGCGCGCACCCGGTGCGCCACCGCTGGATCAGCGAGGCCGAGCTCGATGCCAACCCCGGCCTGGTGCGCAGCATGAGCGTGCAGCCGCCGCGCGGCCTCGGGCGCGTGCGGGTGCTGGAGATCGAAGGGGTCGACCTGCAGCCCTGCGGCGGCACGCATGTCGCGAACACCGCCGACATCGGCGCGGTGGTGGTGACGAAGATCGAGAAGAAGTCGGCGCAGACGCGGCGCGTGGTGCTGGGGTTCGCGGCGCCGCTGTCATGAGCTCGAACGGCGACGCCGGCTCTGACCAGCGTGAGCTGCGTTGGTCGACGACGCGCTGGGGGGCGGAGCCGCCGTCGCTGCCGATGCTCGACCCGGTGCTGATGGGCGTGCTGCTGGAGCACATCAACACCCGCGTCGCGGTGGTCGGCCGCGACGGGCGCTACCTGTACGCCAACCTCGAGGCGCTGCGCTTCATGGGCCTGCCGTCCGAGCGCGTGATCGGCCACCACATGTCCGAGGTGCTCGACGACGGCGTCTACCGCAACTTCGTGCCGATCTTCGAGCGGCTGTTCGCCGGCGAGTCGCTGCACCTGCAGGGCTGGGTGCACTACCAGCAGCAGGGCCGCCGCTACCGCGAGCAGGTGCTGGTGCCGTACACGCCGGGCGGCGGGCCGGTGCAGGCGGTGGTGGTCTGCGGGCTCGACCACACCGACCTGCGCCAGGGCGAAGAGGAACTCGCGCTGCGCCAGGAGCAGCTGCGCGCCAGCGAGGCGCTGAAGTCGGCGATCGTCGACCACGCGCTCGCCGCGCTGATCTCCACCGACGCCGACGGCCGCATCGTCGAGTTCAACCCGTCGGCCGAGGCGATCTTCGGACGCCGGCGCGCCGACGTGGTCGGGCTGCCGGTCAGCGAGGTGATCGTGCCCGAGCGCCACCGCGCGGCGCACGAGGCGGGCCTGCGCCGCATGCAGGCGGGCGGGCCGCCGCACGTGCTCGGCAAGCGCATGGAGCTGCACGCGCTGCGCGCCGACGGCAGCGAGTTCCCGATCGAGATGGTGCTGTGGCGCAGCGATGTCGGCGGCACCGCGTTCTACACCGCGTCGATCGCCGACGTGTCCGAGCGCCACGACGCCGCGCGCGAGATCGAGCGCCAGCGCGAGGCGCTGCGCCAGGGCGAGCGGCTCACCGCGATGGGCAGCCTGCTGGCCGGCGTCGCGCACGAGCTGAACAACCCGCTCGCGATCGTGATGGGGCGCGCCACGCTGCTCGAGGAGAAATTGATCGAGCAGAGAGGCGAAGACCGGCCCGACCTGCAGCACGACGTGCAGCGCATCCGCGAGGCCGCCGAGCGCTGCGGGCGCATCGTGCGCACCTTCCTGAACATGGCGCGCAGCCGCCCGTCGCAGCGTGGCGTGGTGGTGCTGAACGACCTGGTGCGCGCGTCGGCCGACCTGCTGGGCTACACCTACCGCAGCCACAACGTCGCGCTGCAGCTCGACCTGATGCCGCAGCTGCCGGGCGTGATGGGCGATGGCGACCAGATCTCGCAGATCGTGCTGAACCTGATGGTCAATGCGCAGCAGGCGCTGTCGATGACGACCGGCGAGCGGCGCATCCACATCAGCACCGGTGTCGAGCAGCGCCGCACCGACCGCGAGCCGCGCGTGTGGCTGCGCGTCGTCGACACCGGTCCGGGCGTGGCGCCCGAGGTGCGCGCGCGGCTGTTCGAGACCTTCTTCACCACCAAGCCGGAGGGGCTGGGCACCGGGCTCGGGCTGTCGGTGTCGCGCTCGGTGGCGCGAGAGCATGGCGGTGACCTGGTGCTCGAGTCGACGGCGCAGGGCGCGTCGTTCCGCCTGAGCCTGCCGCTGAGCGGCGAGGCCGAACCGGTGCCCGACGAACCGGCCCCGCCGCCGGCCGAGGTGCCGGCGCTGGCGCAGGTGCTGGTGGTCGACGACGAGCCCGAGCTGGCCGAGCTGCTGCGCGACATGCTGGAGCGTGCCGGCTATGCGGTGGCGACGGCGCTGTCCGGTGCGGTCGCGCTGGAGCTGCTGGAAGCGGCGCGCTTCGATGCGGTGGTGTCCGACCTGCGCATGCCCGACATGGACGGCGCGGCGCTGTGGCGGGCCGCATCGGCGCGGCAGCCGGAACTGGCGCAGCGCTTCCTGTTCGTCACCGGCGACACGCTGTCGCCCGATGCGAGCGAGTTCCTGAAGGCGACGCGCTGCGCCGGGCTGGACAAGCCGTTCTCGAAGCCCGACCTGCTGGCGAAGATGGCGGAGATGCTGAAGGCCTAGGTTCGTCGTTGTTGTTGCGGAAGGCGCGGGTGGGGAGTGTGGGGCGCGCCGGTCGCGGCGGTCATCGCCCCTGGCGGGGCGCTGACTACCCTGCGCTGACTGGTTTCATGGCCCGTCGCCCAAACTCCCTCCGCTCGCTTCGCTCGCTGTGGTCAAACAGTGGGCGACAGTCAGTTCACGAAGCGTGCTGCGCACGCGGGCCATGAAACCAGCCAGCTCCGGCGCCACTCCCTTATTGGCGCTCCCCAGACTCCCCACCCGCGCCTTCTGCCACCGCCCTGCCTGTTGAGAGATGACAAGCGAACAAGTGGGGGTTGATCGGGTTACGAGGCTCGGCTGCCGAAGCGTTCGGCGGATCGTGCGCGGGCCTTTGCGGCTTCGACCTCGCGGTCGCGCGGCTCGGCGTTCGTCACCATCGAATCGATCAGTGCGCGCGCCGACGCGGCGACCTCGGCCACCGCGCGCTCGAACGCCGCTTCGTTGGCCTTGGACGGCACGGTGAAGCCGCTGAGCTTGCGCACGAACTGCAGCGAGGCGTCGCGGATCTCCAGCTCGGTGGCCGGCGGCTCGAAGTTGAACAGGGTCTTGATGTTGCGGCACATCGCGATGACTTCCTAGCGAAGCTTCCAGGCCAGCAGCACGCCGATCGCGGCCGGCACGGCGAAATTGAGCAGCAGGATCGGCAGCTCCTCGGCAACCGAGTAGCCCGCGCGCGCGACGCCGACCCACATGTTGACGGCGCAGATCAGCAGCCACAGCACCAGGAAGCCGGCGCCGGCCCAGGTCACCGCGGCCGGGTAGTGGGCCACGAACAGGCGGGCCAGCACCAGCATCGAGCCGAGCAGCAGCAGGCCGGCGGTCAGGAACAGGACGGTGCGCATCWGGGCTCCTTGGGTGGGCCAGCGGGTGGCGTGGGCGGGGCAGGCGCCGCGGACGGCTGCCGGTCCTCTCGTCGATTCTTGTGCCGATTCTGCCGCGMGGCGACGCGCTCGCGCGCGGCATCGGCCGACGAGTTGCGGCTGCAGCGCTTCTTGCGATCGACGCAGTCGGCGCAGTCCAGCGCATCGCAGGCGCACTCCGCCACGTCGCAGGAGTCGAACGGGTTGCAATCGGCCCCGCCGCAATCGAAGTCGCACAGGCCCGATTGCGGATGCGGCCGCGGCCGATGGCGTGCCGCCTGCAAGGCCTCGTGGCTCAGCGCACAGGCATCGAGCCGGCAGCCCAGCACGCCCAGGCCGTTCCACAGCCCGTGGCGGCGGATCGCGCGGGCGCCCAGCGCCGAGCAGCCGCGCCGGCCGGTCTGCACCGCATGCGCACAGCGAAAGCCCTTGTGCGGCGAGACGAAGCGCTGGTACAGGCCGATCATCGCGAGGGCCGCCTGCGCCGGCCAGCGCTCCGGGTGCATCGGCTCAGGCACCGGCGATCGCCAGCGAGAAGCCGTCCCAGCCCTCACTCGACATCGATGAATCCCTTGCTGAAGGCGGTCGCCTCGTCGTCGAAGACGGCCATCGCGGTGCGCATCGGCCTGAAACCGAACTTGCGGTAGAAGGCTTCCTTGCCGGGGACGGCGTAGAGGATGATCTTGCGGTGCCCGGCACACATCGCGAGCAGCCGCGACATCACCTCGGCCCCCACGCCGCGCCCCTGCTGGTCCGGGTGCACCGCGACATCGCACACATAGGCGCAGTCGGCCCCATCGGACAGCACCCGCCCGGCGGCGACCAGCCGGCCGCCGGCTTCGCGCGCGAAGCAGCAGAAGCGGCTGTTCGTGAACACGGTCTGCAACAGGGCGGCCGTCTTCGTGCCCAGCGGCGCGGCGCGGTACAGCGCCTCGAGTTCATCCCAGCCGATGCCGTGCCAGGTGGTGGTCCAGGTCAGTGCCAATCGAGGTGCTCCGGAATCGTTCACGGCTTCTCAGCGCGGCGCGGGGCGCGGTACGCGCTGCGCCGGATCATAGAAGAAGGTTTCTTCGGCGATGCGCTCGCCCTCCCAGCGCTGCCAGGCGAGCTCTTCCATGTGGGTCGTGCTGCCGTCGAGCCATTCGAAATCGAAGATCCAGCGGATCACGACGTGGTCGCCGTTCACCAGCACCGGCCGCACGCACTGCGAG
>NZ_JBFUFP010000077.1:0-11339 GCF_056403375.1 Rhizobacter sp. P2_H2 | reverse complement strand
CAAGCACACCGATCGCTCGATCTGCATGCGGCACCCTCGCACTTCTTCCGGCTGTGGCTGTGGCTGACGACCGGCATGGTGACCAAGGAGTGGGTCGCGATCCACCGCAAGCACCACGCGAAGTGCGAAACCCAGGAAGRCCCGCACAGCCCGGTCGCCCACGGCATCAAGACCGTTCTGTTCACCGGCAGCGAGTTGTACCGCGCTGAAGCCAAGAACCAGGAGACGCTCTCCAAGTACGGCCACAACACGCCGGACGACTGGATCGAGCGCAACCTCTACACCCGCTACAGCTGGCAGGGCGTCGGCGTGATGCTGATCATCAACCTGACGCTGTTCGGCGCGATCGGCGCGACGATCTGGGCGATCCAGATGGCGTGGATCCCGATCACGGCTGCCGGCATCATCAATGGTCTCGGCCACTGGTGGGGCTACCGCAATTTCGAAGCGGTCGACGCCAGCACCAACATCTCGCCGTGGGGCATCATCATCGGCGGTGAGGAGTTGCACAACAACCACCACACCTACCCGACCTCGGCCAAGCTGTCGGTCAAGAAGTACGAGTTCGACATCGGCTGGGCCTACATCCGTGGGCTCGAGATGCTGGGCCTGGCCAAGGTCCGCAAGACGCCGCCGATGCTGCGCCTGGGCGACGTGAGGCCGGTCGCCGACTCGAAGACGCTGGAGGCGATCATCGCCAACCGCTACGAGGTGATGGCCAAGTACGCCGGCGGCCTGCGCGACGCCTGCCGTGCCGAGGTCAAGCGCCTGAAGGCCGAGGGCGTTGCCGCCGGCAGTGCCAAGCTGGCCAACATGCGCCTGGCGCGCCGCTGGCTGCACCRCGACGAGGACAAGATCCCGCATCACGTGAAGGCCCAGGTGGCGAGCGTCTGTGCCGACAGCCCGTCGCTGTCGAAGCTGGTGACGATGCGCGAAGAGTTGCGCCAGCTCTGGACCCGCACCAATGTGTCGGCCGAGCAGCTGGTGATCGACCTGCAGGCCTGGTGCAAGAAGGCCGAGGAGAGCGGGATCGCCGCGCTGCAGGAGTTTGCGGTCAAGCTGCGCGCTGCGCACGCCTGACGGCTTCGGTTTCCCCCGTTCGACCAAGAGCCCGCTTTTCGAGCGGGCTTTTTTGTGGGTGGCGATTCCCGGATTGGCATCCGGGCTGCACGACTCGCAGTCCGGATGCCAATCCGGGGTTCAGCGCCAAGCCGACAACAAAAAACCCGCCGGGCCTGCGCCGAGCGGGTTTCTGGTGAAGCGAGGCCGAATTACTTCAGCTTCATTTCCTTGTACATCACGTGCTTGCGAGCCTTCGGATCGAACTTCATGATCTCGAGCTTCTCGGGCGTCGTCTTCTTGTTCTTGTCGGTCGTGTAGAAGTGACCGGTGCCGGCTGACGATTCCAGCTTGATCTTTTCGCGTCCACCTTTTGCCATGATCAGCTCCTAATCAGAGTGCGCCGCGGGCGCGCAGATCCGCGACCACTTGCTCGATGCCGACCTTGTCGATCAGACGCAGTGCTGCGTTCGTGATGCGCAGGCGGACCCAGCGGTTTTCGGTTTCCAGCCAGAAGCGGCGGTACTGCAGGTTCGGCAGGAAACGACGCTTGGTCCGGTTGTTGGCGTGGGAAACATTGTTTCCCACCATCGGGCCCTTACCCGTTACTTGACAGACGCGTGCCATGACGCTTCTCCACTTGAATCTCGTTTCAGGAGTGGCACACAGAGCAGGCCTCGGATGAGGACATCGCTTTGGCTTGGTGGGTGCCTCTTCGAAAGCGGAGGCAGGCGCTTCAATGAAATGCCTGCCGCTTTCGGCAAAGA
Organism: Rhizobacter sp. P2_H2; assembly: GCF_056403375.1. NCBI lineage: Bacteria > Pseudomonadati > Pseudomonadota > Betaproteobacteria > Burkholderiales > Sphaerotilaceae > Rhizobacter > Rhizobacter sp. P2_H2. The sequence continues at coordinate 9,513 of NZ_JBFUFP010000077.1, read as the reverse complement.
CCGCGATTATAGCCAGCTTTTTGGACAGGCGCCAGTTCAGGCCGCACCCTGCTCCAGGAAGCGCTGCGCGTCCAGGGCGGCCATGCAGCCGGTGCCGGCGCTGGTGATGGCCTGGCGGTAGACGTGATCCTGCACGTCGCCGGCGGCGAACACGCCCGGCACGGTGGTCATCGTCGCGAAGCCGCCCAGGCCGCTGCGCGTGACGATGTAGCCGTCCTTCATCTCGAGCTGGCCCTTGAAGATGTCGGTGTTGGGCTGGTGGCCGATCGCGATGAAGCAGCCCTTGAGCGTCAGGTCGTTGGTGCGGCCGTCCTGCGTGCTCTTCAGCCGCACGCCGGTCACGCCCGACGCGTCGCCCAGCACTTCATCGAGCGTCTGCCACAGGTGCAGCTCCATCTTGCCGGCCTTGACCTTCTCGGCCACCTTGTCGATCAGGATGGCCTCGGCGCGGAACTTGTCGCGGCGGTGGATCAGGTGCACCTTGCGGGCGATGTTCGACAGGTACAGCGCTTCCTCGACCGCGGTGTTGCCGCCGCCGACCACGCAGACATCCTGGTCGCGGTAGAAGAAGCCGTCGCAGGTGGCGCAGCCGCTGACGCCGCGGCCCATGAAGGCTTCTTCCGACGGCAGGCCGATGTACTTGGCCGAGGCGCCGGTGCAGATGATCAGCGCGTCACAGGTGTAGGTGTTGGAATCGCCCTTCAGCGTGAACGGGCGTTTCGAGAAATCGACCTGGTTGATGTGGTCGAACACGATCTCGGTGTTGAAGCGCTCGGCATGCTGCAGGAAGCGCTGCATCAGGTCCGGTCCTTGCACGCCCATCACGTCGGCCGGCCAGTTGTCGACCTCGGTCGTCGTCATCAGCTGCCCGCCTTGCGCGATGCCGGTCACCAGCATCGGCTTCAGGTTGGCGCGGGCCGCGTAGATGGCGGCGGTGTAGCCGGCCGGGCCGGAGCCAAGAATGAGGACCTGGGCGTGCTTGGGGGTGCTGTTCATGAAGAAGCTCGACGGAAAACAGGTGGGCGCGCGTGGCGCAAAGGCAGCGGAATGACGGTCAACTGGCAGAAAAACGCCGCCGAGTCTGACATGGGGTTGACTCCGGCTGGTGTCAATCTGCGTAATGGTGACAATAGCGAAATTGTAGGAACTGTGAGTTTTTCACGTTTGCCGACAACCACCCCACACAGGAGGAAGTTCGATGGCCATGTTGTCCAATCTTGACCTCATTCGGCGCGTACCGCTGTTCTCGATGCTCACCAACGAGCAGGCGACGGCGATCGCCGACAGCGTCGTCAAGCGCCGCTTCCGCCGCGGTGAAATCGTCGTGGAGCATGGCAAGAAGTCGAATGCCCTCTTCATCCTGCTGACCGGCCGCGCCCGCGTGCTCACGTCCGATTCGCGCGGCCGCGAGGTCATCCTCGCGGTGCTGCAGCCGGGCGACTACGTCGGCGAGATGAGCCTGATCGACAACGAGCCGCACTCGGCCACCGTCCGGGCCGAGGTGCAGACCGACATGCTGATCCTCGGCCGCGCCGAGTTCGCACGCTGCCTGCCGGAGAACTCCAGCCTGTCGTACGCGATCATGCGCGGCCTGGTGTCGCGCCTGCGCAGCGCCGACCGCCAGATCGAGTCGCTCGCGCTGCTCGACGTCTACGGCCGGGTCGCGCGTTCGCTGCTCGACATGTCCGAGGACGACGGCGACGTGAAGATCATCCGCAACAAGGTGTCGCGCCAGGACCTGGCGAAGATCGTCGGCGCCTCGCGCGAGATGGTCAGCCGCGTGATGAAGGACCTCGAGGACCGCGGCATCGTCGAGACGCAGGAAAACGGCTCCGTCATCATCAAGGAGCGCCTGACGAGCGGTTGATCGACCACCCCGAGGGCGCTGCGGCGCGATCGGCCACAATCGCCGGATGACTTTTCCGCTCGGATCGCTTCGTGCCGACGGCGGCGCTGCCGCACCGAACCATGCCGCCCCGTCCGCCCAGGGCCAGGGTGGCACCTACACCCGCTCGGGCCCGGCGGGCAGTGACGCTGACGCCGACCGCGCCGGCCTGCGCACCCAGCTCGCGGTGCTGATCGGCGGCGCGCTGTGGCTGCTGGCCGTGCTGGCGCTGGCCACGCACCAGGCCGCCGACAGTGCGTTCTCCACCTCCGGCACCGCCGCCGCGGCGCTGAACAAGGCCGGCACGCTGGGCGCCTGGTTCTCCGACATCGCGTTCGTCGTGTTCGGCTACTCGGCCTGGTGGTTGGTCGCGATCGCGGCGCGCGCGTGGCTCTCGGCGCTGGCCCGGCTGCTGCGACATGGCGAGGATCCGGCTGCTCCCCGCGACAAGCGCCGGCCCGTCTGGGTTCTCTGGGTCGGCGTGCTGCTGCTGATGGCGGCCAGCACCGCACTCGAATGGACGCGGCTCTACCAGTGGGAATCGTTCGTCGCCGGCGGCCATGCCGGCGGCGTGCTCGGCTACCTGCTCGGTCCGGCCAGCATGAAATTGCTCGGCTTTGCCGGCTCCGGCGTGCTGTGGATCGCGATGCTGGTGGCCGGCAGCGCACTTGCATTTGGTTTCTCTTGGGTGCGCCTGGCCGAACGCATCGGCGCCTGGGTCGATTCGCTGCGCGAGCGCCGTGTCGAGCGCATCGAGCGCGCCGAAGACCACCGCCTGGGCGAACAGGCGCTGCGCGAGCGCGAGCACATCGTCGAGGTCGAGCACCAGCTGGCCGAGGACCACGCGCCGATCGTCATCGAGACGCCGGTCGTCGAGGTGCCGAAGTCGGAGCGCGTCGTCAAGGAGCGCCAGAAGCCGCTCTTCACCGAACTGACCGACACCAAGCTGCCCCAGGTCGACCTGCTCGACGCCGCGCCTGGCCGCATGGAGACGGTGACGCCCGAGACGCTCGAGATGACCTCGCGGCTGATCGAGAAGAAGCTGAAGGACTTCGGCGTCGAGGTGCGCGTGGTGGCCGCCTCGCCGGGCCCGGTGATCACGCGCTACGAGATCGAGCCGGCCACTGGCGTGAAGGGCTCGCAGGTCGTCAACCTCGCGAAGGACCTGGCGCGCTCGCTGAGCCTGGTCAGCATCCGCGTCGTCGAGACGATCCCCGGCAAGAACTACATGGCGCTGGAGCTGCCGAACGCGAAGCGGCAGACGATCCGGCTGTCCGAGATCCTCGGCTCGCAGGTCTACAACGATGCGTCGTCGCAGCTGACGATGGGCCTGGGCAAGGACATCGTCGGCGGCCCGGTGGTGGCCGATCTCGCGAAGATGCCGCACTGCCTGGTGGCCGGCACCACCGGCTCGGGCAAGTCGGTGGGCATCAACGCGATGATCCTGAGCCTGCTGTACAAGGCCGAGGCGCGGGACGTCCGGCTGATCCTGATCGATCCGAAGATGCTCGAGATGAGCGTCTACGAAGGCATCCCRCACCTGCTGGCGCCGGTGGTCACCGACATGAAGCACGCGGCCAACGCGCTGAACTGGTGCGTCGGCGAGATGGAGCGGCGCTACAAGCTGATGAGCAAGCTGGGCGTGCGCAACCTGAGCGGCTACAACAAGAAGATCGCCGATGCCGCCGAACGCGGCGAGACGCTCGGCAACCCGTTTAGCCTGACGCCCGAGCAGCCCGAGCCGCTGGAGCGCCTGCCGTTCGTCGTGGTGGTGATCGACGAGCTGGCCGACCTGATGATGGTGGTCGGCAAGAAGATCGAGGAGCTGATCGCCCGCCTCGCGCAGAAGGCGCGCGCGGCCGGCATCCACCTGATCCTCGCGACGCAGCGGCCGAGCGTCGACGTGATCACCGGCCTGATCAAGGCCAACATCCCGACGCGCCTGTCGTTCCAGGTCAGCAGCAAGATCGACAGCCGCACCATCCTCGACCAGATGGGCGCCGAGGCGCTGCTCGGCATGGGCGACATGCTGTACATGCCCTCGGGCACCGGCCTGCCGATCCGCGTGCACGGCGCCTACGTCAGCGACGAAGAGGTGCACCGCGTCGTCAAGTACCTGAAGGAGCAGGGCGAGCCGAACTACATCGAGGGCATCCTCGAGGGCGGCACGCTCGACACCGAAGGCGGCGATGCCGCGCCGGGTGCCGCAGGCGAAGGCGGCGGCGAGGCCGACCCGATGTACGACCAGGCGGTCGGCATCGTGCTGCAGCACCGGCGCGCGTCGATCTCGCTGGTGCAGCGCCACCTGCGCATCGGCTACAACCGCGCGGCCCGGCTGCTGGAACAAATGGAGAAATCCGGGCTCGTAACTGCCATGTCCACCAACGGCAACCGCGACATCGTCGTGCCCAATCGTGATGAATGATGCGATGACTGACCGCCCCCGCCGCATGAAGACGGTTCGTTCACTGGTGGCGCTGCTGCTTGCCACCGCGGCCGCCGCGGCCCACGCCGACGCGGTCGACACGCTGCGCGAGTTCGTGCGCGACGTGAAGAGCGGCAAGGCCGCGTTCACGCAGACCGTCACCGCGCCCGACGGCGTCAAGAAGAAGAACTCCAGCGGCACCTTCGAGTTCGCGCGCCCGAACCGCTTCCGCTTCGCCTACGCGAAGCCGGTCAACCAGCTGATCGTGGCCGATGGGCAGAAGGTCTGGATCTACGACGCCGACCTGAACCAGGCCAGCTCGCGCAAGCTGACGCAGGCGCTCGGCGCGACGCCGGCCGCGCTGCTGGCCGGCGGCTCGCTCGAGAAGGACTTCGAGCTCGCGCCGCTGCCCGACAAGGACGGCCTGTCGTGGGTGCTGGCGACGCCGAAGGCCAAGGACAGCGCGTTCCAGGCGGTGCGCGTCGGCTTCAAGGCGAAAGACCTGGCCGCGATCGAGATCACCGACGGCTTCGGCCAGCGCTCGCTGCTGCAGTTCAACGGTTTCGCGGCGAACGCGGCGATCACACCCGACAGCTTCGTCTTCACCGTGCCGAAGGGTGCGGACCTGATCGAGCAGTGATCATTCACGATGGCCGAGCAGCAATTGCCCTTCTTCGATGAAGCCGAGGCCGACCGCCAGGCGCCGCTCGCTGAACGGCTTCGCCCGCGCACGCTGAACGAGGTGATCGGCCAGCAGCAGCTGCTCGGCGAGGGCAAGCCGCTGCGCGTCGCGTTCGAATCGGGCCGGCTGCATTCGATGATCCTGTGGGGGCCGCCGGGCGTCGGCAAGACGACGCTGGCGCGGCTGATGTCGGATGCGTTCGATGCGCAGTTCATCGCGATCTCGGCGGTGCTCGGCGGCGTGAAGGACATCCGCGAGGCCGTCGAGCGCGCCAATGCGGCCCGCACGAGCGGCCGGCGCACGGTGGTGTTCGTCGACGAGGTGCACCGCTTCAACAAGGCGCAGCAGGATGCCTTCCTGCCGCACGTCGAATCGGGCCTGTTCACCTTCATCGGCGCGACCACCGAGAACCCGTCGTTCGAGGTCAACTCGGCGCTGCTGTCGCGTGCCACGGTGCATGTGCTGAAGAGCCTGGACGATGCCGACATGGCCACGCTGCTCGAGCGCGCCCGCGCGCTGCTGGCAGCGCCGCCGATGAGCGAGGCGGCGGCGAAGCGGCTGATCGGCTATGCCGACGGCGACGCCCGGCGCCTGCTGAACGCCTACGAGAACCTGGTGCGCATGGTCGGCACCGCGGCCGAGCTCGACGAGGCCCAGCTCGAGAAATCGCTCGGCGAGCAGCTGCGCCGCTACGACAAGGGCGGCGAGCAGTTCTACGACACGATCTCGGCGCTGCACAAATCCGTGCGCGGCAGCGACCCCGATGCGTCGCTGTACTGGTTCGTGCGCATGCTCGACGGCGGCGTCGACCCGCGCTATGCGGCGCGCCGCCTGGTGCGCATGGCCAGCGAGGACATCGGCCTGGCCGATCCGCGCGCGCTGCGCATGACGCTCGACGCGGCCGAGACCTACGAGCGCCTGGGCTCGCCCGAAGGGGAGCTGGCGCTCGCGCAGGCGGTGGTGTTCCTCGCGATGGCGCCGAAGTCGAACGCCGTCTACGCCGCCTACAAGGCGGTGCGCAGCTTCATCCAGCAGGACGGCACCCGCCCGGTGCCGCTGCACCTGCGCAACGCACCGACAAAGCTCATGAAGGACCTCGACTACGGGCGCGAGTACCGCTATGCGCACGACGAAGAGGGCGGTTTCGCGGCTGGCGAGCGTTACTGGCCCGACGATATGGAAACGCCTCGCTTCTACGAACCCGTGCCGCGCGGCCTGGAACTGCGTATCGGAGAGCGCCTGCAGGAACTGCGCCGGATGAACGAGGAGTCCAGCAGGAAACGCGGCAGATCCGGGTAAACGCCGAGACTTGTTCTGTTCCGCCCGGGTAACCGAGGCCTGTTTTAGCGGTGAGCGCCCTCTAGAATCCGCCGCCACCGCGTCATTTAGGTGCAGCGCAACCCGCCAGATAGCCACGGCGGGCTTTTTGCTACAGGGAACGGTGGCTGGCTTCGCGCGGCAGCTGTTCTTTGATTCGACAAGGCTGCCGCCTTGGATTTCCGCAGGAGACTTTTCACATGGATACCTTCATCCAGCAGGTCATCAACGGTCTGGTGCTGGGCAGCGTGTATGCGCTGGTCGCACTGGGCTACACGATGGTCTACGGCATCATCAACCTGATCAATTTCGCGCACGGTGAGGTGCTGATGGTGGGTGCGCTCACCAGTTGGACGGTCGTCACGGCGCTGGCCGGCACCGGCCTGCCGGGCTGGCTGCTGATGCTGATCTCGCTGATCGCCRCCATCGTGGTGTGCTCGGCGCTCAACTTCACGATCGAGAAGGTGGCCTACCGGCCGCTGCGCACCGCGCCGCGGCTCGCGCCGCTGATCACCGCGATGGGCATGTCGCTGCTGCTGCAGACGCTCGCGATGATCATCTGGAAGCCGAACTACAAGTCGTACCCGATCCTGCTGCCGAGCGAGCCCTTCTTCATCGGCGGTGCGGTGATCAACACCGTGCAGATCCTGATCCTGGTCGTCACCGCGATCACGCTGGCCGGGCTGATGTACCTCGTGAACCGCACCAAGCTGGGCCGCGCGATGCGCGCCACCGCCGAGAACCCGCGCGTGGCGAGCCTGATGGGCGTCAAGCCCGACACCGTGATCTCGGCCACCTTCATCATCGGTGCCGCGCTCGCCGCGCTGGCCGGCGTGATGTACGCGGCCAACTACGGCTCGGTGCAGCACTCGATGGGCTTCCTGCCGGGGCTGAAGGCCTTCACGGCCGCGGTGTTCGGCGGCATCGGCAACCTGGCCGGCGCGATGGTCGGCGGCGTGGCGCTCGGCGTGATCGAGTCGCTCGGCGCCGGCTACATCGGCGACCTGACCGGCGACGTGCTGGGCAGCCACTACCAGGACATCTTCGCCTTCATCGTGCTGATCCTCGTGCTGACGCTGCGCCCGAAGGGCCTGCTGGGCGAACGTGTCGCCGACCGCGCCTGATCGCACAAGGAATCCCACCATGAACCTCAGAGACAACAAGATCGGGACCTGGATCGCCGCGGCCATCGTGCTGGCGATCGCGCCCTTCATCGCGCAGTACTTCGGCAATGCCTGGGTGCGCATCCTCGACATCGCGCTGCTGTACGTGCTGCTCGCGCTCGGCCTGAACATCGTGGTCGGCTACGCCGGCCTGCTGGACCTGGGCTATGTCGCGTTCTACGCGGTCGGCGCCTACCTGTTCGGCCTGCTCGCGTCGCCGCAGCTGGCCGAGACCTTCCCGCGCATCGCCGAGATGTTCCCGGGCGGACTGCACACGCCGTGGTGGCTCGCGATCCCGATCGGCGCGCTGGTGGCCGGCATCTTCGGCGTGGTGCTGGGTGCGCCGACGCTGAAGCTGCGCGGCGACTACCTCGCGATCGTCACGCTCGGCTTCGGCGAAATCATCCGCGTGTTCATGAACAACCTGGATGCGCCGGTCAACATCACCAACGGCCCGAAGGGGCTGGCGCAGATCGATTCGTTCAACTTCCTCGGCTACGACCTCGGCAAGCGGCACAGCCTGTTCGGCGTGATCGACCTGCCGCCGGTCACGAGCTACTACTTCTTCTTCCTGGCGCTGGTGGTGCTCAGCGTGCTGATCTGCTACCGGCTCGAGCGCTCGCGCATCGGCCGCGCGTGGATGGCGATCCGCGAGGACGAGATCGCGGCCAAGGCGATGGGCATCAACACCCGCAACCTGAAGCTGCTGGCGTTCGGCATGGGCGCCACCTTCGGCGGCGTGTCGGGCGTGCTGTTCTCGACCTTCCAGGGCTTCATCTCGCCGGAATCGTTCAGCCTGCAGGAGTCGGTGATGATCGTCGCGATGGTGGTGCTGGGCGGCATCGGCCACATCCCGGGCGTGATCCTCGGCGCGCTGCTGCTGTCGGCGCTGCCCGAAGTGCTGCGCTACGTGGCCGGCCCGCTGCAGAACATGACCGACGGCCGGCTCGACGCGGCCATCCTGCGCCAGCTGCTGATCGCGCTGGCGATGATCGCCATCATGTTGTCGCGCCCGCGGGGCCTGTGGCCTTCGCCGGAGCACGGCAAGGCGGCTCCCGTCCCGACCAAATAACAACAAGGAGCTCCGCATGGCAGAAACTGTTCTCAAGGTCAGTGGCGTCTCCAAGCGCTTCGGCGGCCTGCAAGCGCTCTCCGATGTCGGCATCTCGATCGAGGCCGGCCAGGTGTATGGCCTGATCGGCCCCAACGGCGCCGGCAAGACGACCTTCTTCAACGTGCTGACCGGGCTGTACACGCCCGACGCCGGCAGCTTCGAGCTGGGCGGCAAGCCCTACCAGCCGACCGCGGTGCACGAGGTGGCGAAGGCCGGCATCGCGCGCACCTTCCAGAACATCCGGCTGTTCGCCGAGATGACGGCACTCGAGAACGTGATGGTGGGCCGCCACGTGCGCACCGGCTCGGGCCTGATCGGCGCGGTGTTCCGCACCAGCGGCTTCAAGGCCGAGGAGGCCGCGATCGCCAAGCGTGCGCAGGAGCTGCTCGACTATGTCGGCATCGGCAAGTACGCCGAGTTCAAGGCCCGCACGCTGAGCTACGGCGACCAGCGCCGGCTGGAGATCGCCCGCGCGCTCGCCACCGACCCGAAGCTGATCGCGCTCGACGAGCCGGCCGCCGGCATGAACGCGACCGAGAAGGTCGTGCTGCGCGAGCTGATCGACCGCATCCGCAACGACGGCCGCACGATCCTGCTGATCGAGCACGACGTGAAGCTGGTGATGGGCCTGTGCGATCGCGTCACCGTGCTCGACTACGGCAAGCAGATCGCCGAAGGCACGCCGGCCGACGTGCAACGCAACGAAAAGGTGATCGAGGCCTACCTCGGCGCCGGACACAAGGCCCACTGAGGACGCCCACATGGCAACAACATTGTTGAAAGTTTCGGGCCTCAAGGTCGCCTACGGCGGCATCCAGGCCGTCAAGGGCGTGTCGTTCGAGGTGAACGAAGGCGAGCTGGTCAGCCTGATCGGTGCCAACGGCGCCGGCAAGACGACGACGCTGAAGGCCGTGACCGGCCTGCAGC
>NZ_JBFUFP010000076.1:0-11389 GCF_056403375.1 Rhizobacter sp. P2_H2 | reverse complement strand
CGCTGGGCCGCTTCGGCCGGCAGCGACCTGGCAAGCTCGCGCAGGCGGGCGATGCTGGCGTCGACCCGCTCGAMATGGACCAGCTCCGGCGTGTTGACATAGACGAGCGTGTCGACCAGCACGCGGTCGACCGCCGCCGCCAGCCCGTCGCGGCCGGCCGCCGGCCCGGCGAGCAGCACTTCGGAGGCCGCCGACGGCAGGTAGCGGGTGGAGTTGCGCAGGATCGAATGCTGCGACTTGAACCGGTCGATCAGCTCCACCTTCGAGCTCATCAGCTGCCGGTAGGTGTCGAGCAGCGGCAGGATGCGCTCGGCACTGTCGCCGCGACCGCTCCAGAACCGGTCGGTCTTGCTGCGCAGCAGGTCGTCGAGCGACTCGATCACCGGCAACGGGCTCGCCACCGGGTCGTAGCTCGCATTCAACCCCGTCTTCGAGCGCAGCACGTCGACGTTCCATTCGGCATCGATCTGCTTGAGCTGGCGCAGCAGGGTGCCGATCTCGCCGTACTCGACGTGGTTCACGTCCGAGGTCTTGTTCACCAGCAGCGCCAGCACCACCGCCAGCACGCCGCCGACGAGCAGGTTCACCCAGGTTCGCTTGTTCATCGTGATCATGGGAGGGCGCTCGTTCAGGGTTGGATGCGGGGCTCGAGCGAGCGACCGCGCAGCTCGCCGGTGAGCGTGTGCAGGAACTTCACGATCAACGCCTTGTCCTGCTGCGAGGCCGGCCGCCCGAGCTGGTAGCGGAACATCGTGTCCACCGCGTCTTCGAGCGTGCGGGCCGAGCCGTCGTGGAAGTACGGCGCCGTCAGCGCCACGTTGCGCAGGCTGGGCACCTTGAACATGTGGCGGTCCGCCTCGTTGTGCGTGACGTTGTAGCGCCCCATGTCGGCGGCGGTCGGCTGCCCGCGGCCGGCGAAGTAGTCGCCCATCACGCCGAACACCTGGAACATGTTGCCGCCGACGTTCACCCCCTGGTGGCAGGCGACGCAGCCGTAGCTCTTGAACAGCTGCCAGCCCTGCAGCTCGTCGCTGCGCAGCGCCGTCTTGTCGCCGCGCAGGTACTTGTCGAAGCGCGCGTTCGGTGTCGTCAGCGATCGCTCGAACACCGCGATCGCGTCCTGGATGTTGCGCGGCTGCAGCCCGTCGCGGTACGACTCCTCGAAGGCCGCGACGAGCGCCTTGTCGCGCCCGAGCTTCTCGATGACCTGCGGCCAGTTGCTGCCCATCTCCTTCGGGTTGTGCACCGGACCGGCCGCCTGCTCCTCCAGCGATCCGGCGCGGCCGTCCCAGAACTGGCGGAAGTTGTAGCCGCTGTTCAGCACCGTGGGCACGTTGATCGGACCGACCGCACCGCCGATTCCGATCGCGCTGACGCGGCCATCGACACCGCCGCGATCGAGCGAATGGCAGCTGGCACAGGCGATGGTGTCGTCGCCGGACAGGCGCTTGTCGTGGAACAGCCGGTCGCCGAGCGCGACCTTGCGCGCATCGAGCCGCACGTCGAGCGGGATCGGCCGGATCGGCTCGTCGACCTGCGCCCACGCCTGTCCTGCAGCGAAGCCGCCCAGCGTGGCAGCGAGAACAGCGGCGGCAATCTTTTCGGCATCCAACCAGGGCATGAGCACCTCATCAGTCGTTGTGTGCGTGATGCGTCACTGCACCCGTGGACTATCGGCTCAGGTTGTCACGTGACGTAAGGCATTGCCGCACAGGTCGTTCACCCAAAAGGTCAACAAATGCCAACCGCGCGGTGGTGCTTCCCCCGGGTACGAATGTCCTTTCAATCGATGGAACCAGGCGCAGGTCGCGGTCACTCAGTTCGCACGGAATCTCTTGGCCCCTCCGGGCTTTTCGATCCATGAGCAACACCCTGAAGAACTTGATGGACGGCTTCTCGCGCCAGGTCGGCGGAGCGCAGTTCGAGTTCGACGGCGAAGGCCACCTGCAACTGGTGGTCGACGGCAAGTTCGTCGTGAGCCTGCTGCACGAACCCGTCGAGTCCCGCATCCATTTGTTCGCCGAGGCCGGCTCGATGCCGTTCGGTCCGGAGCACGTCTTCGATGAAGACCGCTGGCAGGCCAGCACCGACCGCACCGATGACGACGGCTTCACATCGGCACTGCGCTGGCATGAGTCGACCGGCAGCGTGCTGCAGCTGGCGAGCGCACCGGTCGATCAGCTCGACGATGTGAAGTTCGCGAACTGGCTCCAGCGCTTCCTCGACAACCTGTCGATGCTCGGCCAGCTGATCGAATCCGGCCCGGATGTCGAGAACGCCGAAGTGATCGAGGTCAGCGAATTTCCGCCGATGGACCCACGGGAGCTGGAGTTGCRGCTGATGCCGTGAGGCCGGTCAACGGCATCTCTTCAACCGAAGTCGAAGGAGCACAACATGGGACCCACTGGAATCTCTCGTCTCGCATCACACCATCGGCTGAATGCTGCGAACGCCGATGTGGCCGTCGGCCGGCTCGGCACGCACACGGTCGGTCAAGGCGCGGTCAGTCAAGGCGCGGTCGGTCGAGATCATGGCAGCCCGACCCGGCTGTCGACGAGCCAGCAGGCGAAGTACGTCCTCGGTGGTGCGCCTGCGACGGCCACGAGTCCTTCGCTGCAAAGGCTGATGGACGCACTCATCCACGTGCAAGCCTGATCGCAGGCCCTACAGGCAATCCGGCGCCTGCACCGCCTGCAGCACGGTGTCGACGACACCCTCGCGATCGCGCCGGCGCAGCCACCACACCGCGCCCTTCTTGACCGACCAGTCCTGCGGCTGGCCGCTCAGCAGCAGCGCCGCCACCTGGCCGAGCGTCGGCTGGTGACCGATCACCAGCATCGGCTCGCTTGCGTCGGGCCAGCGCACGGCCTTCAACACGGCATCGGGCGCCGCATCGGGCGCCAGTGCCGCCAGCGTCTTGAACGACTTGTCGAGCGCCTTCGCGGTCTGCTGCGTGCGCACCGCCGGGCTCACCAGGATGCGCGTCGAATGCGCCAGCCGGTGGTTCAGCCATTCGGCCATGCGCTGCGCCTGGCGCTCGCCCTTCGGTGTCAACGTGCGCTCCAGGTCGTCCTGGCCGTCGCGCAGCACATGCGCCTCTGCATGGCGCCACAGGATCAGGTCCATGGCTGTCACCCCGCTTGCTTCGTCACCCTCAGTGTCATCAGCGCCTGCTGTGCGCTCGGGCCGTCGGTGCCGATCCGCCGGTAGCTGCCGTCCGACTGCAGGCTCCAGGCGTCCTTGCCGTCGTGCAGGTAGGGCACCAGGCATTCGTCGATGACGCGCTGGCGCATCGCCGCATCGCGCACCGGCCAAGCCACCTCGATGCGGCGGAACATGTTGCGCCCCATCCAGTCGGCACTCGACATGAACAAGGCCTCGTCCGCCTCGCTTGCGCCCCAGCGAAAATACAGCACGCGCGAATGCTCCAGCAGCCGGCCCACCACCGAGCGCACGCGGATGCGGTCGGTCCGGCCCGCGATGCCCGGTGGCAGCATGCAGGCGCCGCGCACGATCAGGTCGATGTCGGCACCGGCCTGGCCGGCCGCCACCAGCGCCTCGATCAGCGGCACGTCGGTCAGCGCATTGATCTTCACGACGATGCGCGCCGGCCGCCCCTGGCGTGCCGCATCGGCCACCTGGTGGATGTGCGCGAGCATCTGCTTGTGCAGCGTGAACGGCGCCTGCAGCAGCTGGCGCAGCGGGCGCATCTTGCCCAGGCTCGCGAGCTGCTGGAACACCGCGTCGATGTCGGCCGTCATCTCCGCGTCGGCCGTCAGGCAGCCGACATCGGTGTACAGCCGCGCGGTCTTCGGGTTGTAGTTGCCGGTCGACAGGTGGCCGTAGCGGCGCAGCCGGCCGTCCTCGCGGCGCGTCACCAGCAGCAGCTTGGCATGCGTCTTCAGGCCGACGATGCCGTACACCACCTGCGCACCCACGGCCTCCAGCCGCTCCGCCCAGTTGATGTTCGCCTCTTCGTCGAAGCGCGCCTTCAGCTCGACGACGGCCATCACTTCCTTGCCGCGCCGCGCCGCGTCGATCAGCAGGTCCATCAGCGGCGATTCGCTGCCGGTGCGGTAGATCGTCTGCTTGATCGCGAGCACGTCGGGATCCTCGACCGCCTCGCGCAGGAACTGCACCACCGGCTCGAACGATTCGAACGGGTGGTGCATCAGCACGTCGCCGCGGCGCAGCCGCTCGAGGATCGATTCGTCGCGCGACAGCCCCGTCGGCCACGGCGCATCGTGCGGCGGGAAGCGCAGCGCCGGCGCGTCGGCGGCGTCGATCRGCGCGTTCAGCCGCACCAGGTTCACCGGCCCGTTCACGTGATACAGCGCCGCCTGCGGCAACGCGAACTGCATCAGCAGGAATTCCGACAGCTCCGGCGGACAGGTGTTCACCACCTCCAGCCGCACCGCCTGGCCGAAGTGGCGCGTCGTCAACCCCGAGCGCAGCGCCTGGCGCAGGTTCGCGACATCGTCCTCGTCGACCGCGAGGTCGGAATCGCGGGTCAGCCGGAACTGCGAGAACGCCTCGACCTCGCGGCCGGGGAACAGCTCGGCCAGGTGCGCGCGGATCACGCTCGTCAGCAGCACGAAGGCCTGGCCGGTGCCGGCGATCTCGTCGGGCAGCCGGATCACGCGCGGCAGCACGCGCGGCACCTTGACGATCGCGATCGTGTTCTCGCGCCCGAACGCATCCTTGCCGCCCAGCCGCACGATGAAGTTCAGCGACTTGTTGGCGACCTGCGGGAACGGGTGCGATGGATCGAGCCCCACCGGCACCAGCAGCGGCCGCACCTGGCGCTGGAAGAAGGTGTCGACCCAGCGCCGCTGCGCCTCGTTGCGGTCGCTGTGGTTCAGGATCTGGATGCCCTGCTGCTTGAGCGCCGGCATCACCTCGTCGTTGAAGCAGCGGTACTGGTCGTCGATCAGCAGGTGGGCCTCGGCGGCCACCGTCGCCAGGTCGCGCGGCGAGACGCCGGCGCCGGGCTGGCGCACCGCCTCGATGTAGTCGGCGAAGCGCACCTCGAAGAACTCGTCCATGTTGGACGACACGATGCAGATGTAGCGCAATCGCTCGAGCAACGGCACATCGTCGCGCCGGGCCTGGGCCAGCACGCGTCGGTTGAACTCGAGGATGGCGCTTTCACGGTTCAGCAGCGCTGGCATCAGCGGTGCCGGCGAAGCAACGGTCGGCGCGGTCATCCGACGAGTTTATGAAGGTTTTGCGTCGGTTTCGTGACACCCATGTCAGTGCTGGGCCGCGCCGGCACCAGGTGATCGAGGAACTCGCGGCACACCGGCTCCCAGCCGAACTGCAGCGCGCGCTCGCGGGCGCGATCGCGCGGGATCTCCAGCGCCTTCAGTGCCGCGGCGCGCAGATCGTCGTGCAACACGCCGCCATCGCGCCCGTCGCCCTGCGGCGCCACCACGTCCAGCGGACCGGCCACCGGGTAGGCGGCGACCGGGGTGCCGCAGGCCARCGCCTCCAGCATCACGAGGCCGAAGGTCTCCGAGCGGCCGGGGAACACGAACACGTCGGCCGCGCTGTAGATGCGCGCCAGCTCCGGGCGCGTGACGACGCCGCGCCAGTGCACCTGCGGGTACTCGCGCTGCAGCCGCTCCTGCAGCGGGCCGACGCCGTAGACCACCTTCGAGCCCGGCAGGTCGAGGTCGAGGAAGGCCTCCAGGTTCTTCTCGTAGCTGAGCCGGCCCACGTGCAGGAAGACCGGCCGTGGCAGGCCGAAATCGGCCTGCGGCACCGGCTCGAACAGGCCCAGGTCGACGCCATGCGACCAGCGCCGCAGCGGCTTGAAGCCGTAGCCCTGCAGGATGTCGAACATGCCGGCCGTCGGCACCATGATGCCGCTGGATTTCGCGTGGAAGCGGCGGAACCAGGCATAGCCCCAGCGCTCGGGCAGGTGCAGCGCCCGTGCCAGGATCTCGGGGAAGCGGGTGTGGAACGCGGTCGTGAAGGCGAGGCCGCGCCGGATGCAATGCTTGCGCGCCGCGCCGCCCAGCGGCCCTTCGGTGGCGATGTGGATCGCGTCGACACCGCCCCCACCCTCGCCACCATGCAGCGCGGCGTCGATGCGGCGCGCCACCTCGCGTCCCGGCCGCCACGCGAGCTCGATCTCGCGGTAGCCCGGGCAGGCGAAGCGGCGAAAGCCCGAGGGCTCGATCAGCAGCACCTCGTGACCGAGCGCAGTCAGGCCCTGCTGCAGCTCCACCAGCGTCGTGACGACGCCGTTGACCTGCGGCTTCCAGGCGTCGGTGACCAGCAGGATCCTCATGCGGCCTCCGCCACGGTGGGCGCCGCTTGTGCCACTTTGGGCGCCGCCTGCGGCTCGCGGTCGCGCAGCTGCTGGGCCCAGTCGATGATCTCGAGCCGCCCGTCGGCATGCTCGACCAGCGCGGTCAGGCTCTCGACCCAGTCGCCGTCGTTGGCATAGGTGATGCCGTCGATGTCGCGCAGTTCGGCATGGTGGATGTGCCCGCAGACGACACCCTGCACGCCGCGGCGGCGCGCCTCGCGGGCGACCGCGTTCTCGAAATCGCCGATGAAGCTGACGGCGCGCTTGACCTTCAGCTTCAGGTATTTCGAGAGGCTCCAGTACGGCAGACCCATGCGTGCGCGCAGCGAGTTGAGGTGGCGGTTCAATTTGAGCGTGAACTCGTACAGCGTATCGCCGACGTGGGCCAGCCACTTGGCGCACTGGATCACGCCGTCGAACAGGTCGCCGTGCAGGATCCACAGCTTGCGGCCGTCGGCGGTCTCGTGCACCCACTCCTCGGCCACCTCGATGCCGCCGAACTCATGGCCGACATAGCGGCGCGCGAACTCGTCGTGGTTGCCGGGGATGAAGACGACGCGCGTGCCCTTGCGCGCCTTGCGCAGCAGCTTCTGCACCACGTCGTTGTGCGCCTGCGGCCAGTACCAGCTGCGCCGCAGCTGCCAGCCGTCGACGATGTCGCCGACCAGGAACAGCGTGTCGCTCTCGACATGGCGCAGGAAATCGAGCAGCGCATCGGCGCGGCAGCCGGGCGTGCCCAGGTGCAGGTCCGAGATCCACACGCTGCGGTAGCGCAGCCGGTGCGAGGTCGGCTCGTCCTCCGCCCCGGGAGCGGGCTCCTGCGGAACGGTCCAGGCACGAAAGAAGGCGTCTCGTTGCATGGACACCCAGCTTCGCAGCCGGCCATGACGCCGTGGTGGCAAGGGCATGACGGGCCGGTGACGTGCGCCGTCCGATAATCGCCCGATGCACTTGTTGATTCCCAACGCCAGCACGCTCTCCGAAGCTGGCCTGCCGGCACAGCGCGGCCTCGTCCTTCCCCACCTGCAGCGCCTGCTGCCGCGCATGGTGCCCGCCGACCGGCTGGGCACCGACGAATACGCGTTGAACACCCCGGCCGAACTGGCGCACGCACAGGCGCTCGGCTGGCGCGGTGCCGACGGCTGCCTGCCCTGGGCCGCCCACGCGGCCGCGGCCGACGGCGTGCCGGTCGGCGAGGCCCCCTGGGGCCTGCTGACGCCGGTGCACTGGCACGTGGGCGCCGAGCACGTCAGCGTCGGCTACCCGGAGCAACTGCGGCTGAGTGCCAAGGAATCACATGCCTTGTTCGAGGCGGTGCGCCCGCTGTTCGAAAGCGAGGGCTGGCAGCTGGCCTGGGGCGCGCCGCTGCGCTGGTATGCATCGCACGATTCGCTGGAAGGCCTGCCGACCGCATCGCTCGACCGCGTGATCGGCCGCAACCTCGACCTGTGGATGCCCGAGCACCCGCAGGCGAAGGCGATCCGCCGGCTGCAGAACGAGGTGCAGATGATGCTGTACCAGCAGCCCGAGAACGACCATCGCGCCGAGATGAGCATGATGCCGGTCAACTCGTTCTGGCTGAGCGGCTGCGGACGCCGGCAGCCGGCGGGCTCGACCGCCGGGCTGCTCATCGACCACCGGCTGCGCGCTCCGTTGCTGGGCGAGAACTGGGCCGACTGGACCGAGGCCTGGCGCGCGCTCGACGCCGGCCCGGTGCGCGAGTTGCTGGCGCGGCACGATGCCGGCGAGGCGGTGTCGCTCACACTGTGCGGCGAGCGCTTTGCGCAGCGGCTGCAGGCCGGCTCGCAAGGCTGGCTCACGCGGCTGGCGCGGCGTTTCGGCGGCGCATCGCCGACGGCGCTGCTGGAGGCGCTGTGATGGCCGATGTGCGGATCGCCCGCCGCGATGCCCCGCCGCGCAGCGTGTGGGCGCTGGAGCAGGCCGGCGTGCACCCGCTGCTGGCGCAGCTGTTCGCTGCACGCGGCGTGCGCAGCAACGACGAACTCGACGACGGGCTGGCGCGCCTGATCCCGCCGGCCGAGCTGCACGGCGCGCAGGCGGCCGCGGTGCTGCTGGCCGACGCGATCGCGGCGCGCAAGCGCATCTGCGTGGTCGCCGACTACGACTGCGACGGCGCCACCGCCTGCGCGGTCGCGTTGCGCGGGCTCGCGCTGCTGGGCGCGGAGCCCGGCACGCTGCGGCACATCGTGCCCGACCGCGCGGTGCACGGCTACGGGCTGACGCCGACCATCGTCGACCTGGCCCTCGAACAGAAGCCCGGTCCGAAGCCCGACCTGCTGCTCACCGTCGACAACGGCATCGCGAGCATCGCCGGCGTCGCGCACGCCCGGGCGATGGGCCTCGACGTGCTGGTCACCGACCACCACCTGCCCGCCAAGGAAGGCGAGCAGGTCGTGCTGCCGGACGCCAGCGTGATCGTCAACCCGAACCAGCCCGGCTGCGCCTTCCCGAGCAAGAACCTGGCTGGTGTCGGCGTGATGTTCTACGTGCTGCTCGCGCTGCGCACCGAATTGCGCGCACGCGGTGCCTTCAGCGCCGAGCAGCAGCCGCGTCTCGACGCGCTGCTCGACCTGGTCGCGCTCGGCACGGTGGCCGACGTGGTGCGGCTCGATGCGAACAACCGCCGGCTGGTCGCGCAGGGCCTGCGGCGCATCCGCGCCGGCAAGATGCACGCCGGCATCGCCGCGCTGTTCAGCGCGGCCGGGCGCGATGCGTCGCGCGCCACCGGCTTCGATTTCGGCTTCGCGCTCGGGCCGCGCATCAACGCGGCCGGCCGGCTGTCGGACATGTCGCTCGGCATCGAGTGCCTGCTGACCGACGACCCGGCGCGCGCCGCGCAGCTCGCGCAGACGCTGGACACCATCAACCGCGAGCGCCGCGAGGTCGAGGCCGGCATGCGCGAGCAGGCCGAGGCCATGCTCGAGACGCTGATGCCCGAGGGCGATGCGCCGCCGGCGCTGGCGCTCTACGACCCCGAGTTCCACGAAGGCGTGGTCGGCATCGTCGCCGGGCGGCTGAAGGACCGGCTGCACCGGCCGACCTTCGTGTTCGCGCTCGGCCAGGACGGCTTGCTGAAGGGCTCGGGCCGCTCGATCCCGGGCTTCCACCTGCGCGATGCGCTGGACCTCGTCACCAAGCGCCACCCGGGCGTGCTGAAGCGCTTCGGCGGGCACGCGATGGCGGCAGGCTGCACCTTGGCCGAGGAGGATTTCGACACCTTCGACGGCGCGCTGCAGCAGGTGGCCCGCGAGTGGCTGGACGCGGCGACGCTGTCGCGCACGCTGCTGACCGACGGGCCGCTGGCGGCCGAGTATTTCAATGCCGAGACGGTGCGCTCGCTCGATGCGCAGGTGTGGGGCCAGGCCTTCGAGCCGCCGCTGTTCTGCGACGAGGTCGAGGTGGTGTCGCAGCGCCTGGTGGCCGAGAAGCACCTGAAGCTGTCGGTGCGGCATGCGGGTGCGCTGCGCGATGCGATCTGGTTCGGCCACACCGCGCCGGTGGGCACGCGGGTGCGGCTCGCCTACCAGTTGCGCGTCGACGAATACAACGGCCAGCAGCGGGTGCAGATGGTCGTGGAAGGAGCCGGATGAAAGCGATGATGCGGGCGGCGCTGGTGGCCGCGATGTGCGTAGCGGGTGCTGCCGCGCAGGCGGTCGACGTGGTGACGGTCGCGACCGGGCTGCAGAACCCGTGGGGCCTGGCCTTCCTGCCCGATGGCCGCATGCTGGTCACCGAGCGCCCGGGCCGCCTGCGCATCGTCGCGGCCGATGGCCGGCTCGGCGCGCCGCTGCAGGGCGTGCCGGAGGTCGACGCGCGCAGCCAGGGCGGGCTGCTCGACGTCGCGCTCGACCCGAAGTTCGCGAGCAACGGCCTCGTCTACTGGAGCTATGCCGAGGCCGGCAGCCGCAGCGAGGCAGACAAGAACGGCACGGCGGTCGCGCGCGGCCGGCTGCAAGGCGACAAGCTGACCGGCGTCAGCGTGATCTTCCGGCAGCTGCCGAAGGTGAAGAGCACCGCGCACTTCGGCTCGCGGCTGGTGTTCGGCCGCGACGGCCGCCTGTTCGTCACGCTCGGCGACCGCTACCTGATGCGCGACGACGCACAGAACCTCGGCAACCACCTCGGCAAGGTGGTGCGCATCGAGGCCGATGGCGGCGTGCCGGCCGACAACCCGTTCGTCAGGACGGCGGGCGCGCGGCCGGAGCTGTGGAGCATCGGCCACCGCAACCTGCAGGGCGCCGCGCTGAACCCGTGGACCGGCGCGCTGTGGACCCACGAGCACGGCCCGCAGGGCGGCGACGAGGTCAACCTCGATGCGGCGGGCAGGAACTACGGCTGGCCGGTGATCACCTACGGCTGCGAGTACGGCAGCTGCGCCGCGATCGGCGAAGGCAAGGCCAAGGCCGGCATGGAGCAGCCGCTGACGTACTGGGTGCCGTCGATCGCACCGAGCGGCATGGCCTTCCTGACGAGCGATCGCTACCCGGGCTGGAAGGGCAGCCTGTTCGTCGGCGCGCTGGCGAGGCAGATGCTGGTGCGGCTGCAGCTCGACGGCGACAAGGTGGTCAAGGAGGAGCGGCTGCTGACCGAGCTGCACGAGCGCATCCGCGACGTGCGCCAGGGGCCGGACGGGTTCCTGTACCTGCTGGCCGACAACAACCCCGGGCGCGTGCTGCGCGTCACGCCCTGAGGAGAAAGGCCGTTCGGGCTGAGCTTGTCGAAGCCTTGGCGGCATGCGAACGGGTGGCGGGTTACCCCTGCGGCGATGCAGCCTGAGCAGGCTCCCTACAATGTCCTCCGTGAGCCAACCTGCTGTATGGACCAACGCCGACCTGCACTGCCATTCCGCGGTGTCGGACGGCACGCTGCAACCCGAGGAACTCGCGGCGCGCGCGAAGGCCAACGGCGTCGAACTCTGGGCGCTGACCGACCATGACGAGGTCGGCGGCCAGCAGCGTGCCCGGGCGGCGGCGCTGGCGCTGGGCCTGCCCTACCTGACCGGCACCGAGATCTCGGTGACCTTCGCCGGCACCACGGTGCACATCGTCGGGC
>NZ_JBFUFP010000075.1:0-11547 GCF_056403375.1 Rhizobacter sp. P2_H2 | reverse complement strand
GGCCGCAGGCGCCGCCGGTGGCATCGTTCAGTGCCTGCTCGAAGGCAGCGGCATCGAGCGCCAGCAGCTCCTGCGCGCGCGCCTGCGGCAGCGACCAGACCAGCGCATGCGAGCAGCCCGCCTGCGGCAGATCGAACGGCAGCAGCGCCAGGATGTCCGGCGCGCGGAACCATTGCCGCGCCACGTGGCGGTGCGGCCGGTCGGCGACCAGGCGCGCCGCGATCGCGACCTGGCCGTAGTCGTGGCGCTCGAAGCGCACGCCCAGCGCGGCCCGCGAGGCCGAGGCCTTGCCCTCGCACAAGGCCGTCAGCGGCGCCTGCACCTGCGCATCGGGCGCCAGCAGCTCGACGTGGGGCGAATAGCGCACCGCGGTGGCGAGCGCCTGCTCCAGCGCCGCCACGTCGGTGATGAAGGCCAGCTCGGCCACCTGCTGCTGCCAGGCCGAGAACTCGAGCGCCGCGCCGGCGGCATCGCCCTCGACGCGCATCTCGTGCACCGCGGTCGCGGCCCCCGGCTGCAGCGCCTCCCAGACCTTCAGCGAGGCCAGCAGCGCGACCGAGCCGGGGTTCAGCGCGTAGGCGCGCACGTCTTCGCCGGCAGGCGGCGCGGCATCGGGCACCAGCGCGACTTTCAGCCCCTGCCGGGCCAGCGACAAGGCGAGCGCCTGGCCGACGATGCCGGCCCCTCGGACACACAGATCGAAGCGTTTCATGAGGTTTCATTGTAGGGACCGGCACCACCCTGGCGCCCTTGAGGGCAGAATCGGTGCCCCCACGCTGTGCCCATGCGGTAGACCGATTCGATGAAACCCTGGATCCGCAAACTCCTGCTGGCGCTCGCCCTGCTGGTGCTGCTCTTCGGCGCCGTGCTCGTCTGGCTGGTGTCGACCTTCGACCCGAACGCCTACAAGGGCCTCGCGATCGACTGGATGAAAACCCACCGCGCCCGCACGCTGGCGATCGACGGGCCGATCAAGCTGTCGGTGTTCCCGCGCCTGGCGGTGCAGCTGTCGGCCGTCAAGCTCAGCGAGAAAGGCCGCGCCGACGAGTTCGCGGCGCTCGACGAGGCCTCGCTCTCGGTCGCGGTGCTGCCGCTGCTGCGCCGGCAGCTGGTGGTCGACCACGTCAGCGCGCGTGGCCTGCGCCTGGTGTACCGGCGCGATGCGCAGGGCAAGACCAACATCGACGACCTGATCGCCGGCGACGCTCCGCCGCCTGGCGCCCCCGCGACGCCCGCCAGCCAGGCGGCGGCCTCGGGCGCACCGCYGCGCTTCGACGTCAGCAGCGTGCAGCTCGACGACCTGCGGCTGAGCCTGCGCGACGAGCGCGACCAGCTCTCCGGCGAGGTCACGCTGAACTCGTTGCACACCGGCCGGCTGGCCGACCAGGTGGAGTCGCCGGTCAAGCTGCAGGCCGAGTTCGCGATGAAGGCGCCGGCCGTCAAGGGCCGGCTGAGCGGCGAGACCAGGCTGACGCTGCTGCTCGCGCAGCAGGGCGTGAAGCTGCGCGACATGCAGCTCGGCTGGCAGGGCGATGCGTTCGGCGTGCAGGCGATGGACGTGAAGATCCAGGGCGCGCTCGGCTACGACGGCCAGCGCGGCACGCTCGACGCGCAGGACCTCGACCTCGGCCTCGGCGCGACGCTCGGTTCGCTGAAGCTCGCCAACAGCCGGGTGCAGATCAAGCACTTCGCGTTCGACCCGGCGGCGCGCAACCTGTCGCTCAATGCGCTGCAGGTCAAGCTCGCCGGCACGCAGGGCGGCCAGCCGCTGTCGGCCACGCTCGACTGGCCCGAGCTGAACGTGAAGGGCGAGGCGCTGACCGGCAGCGCGCTGAGCGGCAAGCTGTCGCTCGAAGGCCCGACGGCGGTCGATGCGAGCTTCAAGTCGGCGGCGCCCGGCGGCAGCTTCGACATGGTCAAGGTGCCCGGCTTCGAGGCGACGCTGAAGGGCAGCATGAAGGGAACCAGCGGTCAGCGCGAGCTGGCCGGCACCGTGCGCGCCGACCTGCAGCTGCAGCCGGCCAAGAGCGCCTTCGCGCTCGACGCGCTGGCCGCCCAGCTGAAGATCCAGGAGCCGTCGCTGCAACCGCTGGTGCTGGACATGCGCGGCAAGGCCGATGCGTCGCCGCAGGCGGCGCACTGGACGCTGGCCGGGCAGATCAACGCCAACCCGTTCCGCAGCGAAGGTGCCGTCACGCTCGCCGGCACGCCGATCACCGTGAAGGCCTCGGCCAACTTCGAGGCACTGGACCTGAACCGGCTGCTGCCGCCGTCCAGCGCGGCACCGGCGCCGGCGCCCGCGGCCACCGAGAAGCCGGCCGCCGACACCCCCGTCGACCTGTCGCCGCTGCGCGCGCTGCAGGGCGAGTTCAGCCTGCGCATCGGCAGCTTCGCGTACCAGACCTACCGCGTCAGCGACGCGGCGCTCGATGCCTCGCTGCAGGGCGGCATGCTGCGCGTCAGCAAGCTGTACGGCAAGACCTGGGGCGGCGTGCTCGACGCGACCGCGTTCGCCGATGCGCGCGCGAGCCGCGTCGCGGTGAAGGCGACGGCCACCGGCGTCAACGTCAACACGCTGCTGAAGGATGTCGCGAAGAAGGACATCCTCGAAGGCACCGGCCGCGTGGTCGCCGACATCGAGACGGCCGGGCGCAGCGTCAACGAGATGAAGGCGCGGCTGAAGGGCACCGCCGCGCTGCAGCTGCGCGACGGCGCGATCAAGGGCGTCAACCTCGCGAAGAGCCTGCGCCAGGCCAAGGCGGCGCTGTCGATGAAGCAGGACAGCGCGCAGAAATCGAACGCGACCGAGAAGACCGATTTCTCGGAGATGTCGGCCAGCTTCGTGATCACCGACGGCATCGCACGCAACGCCGACCTCGATGCCAAGAGCCCGTTCCTGCGCCTCAACGGCTCCGGCGCGCTCGACATCGGCCGCAGCCGCATCGACTACACCGCACGCGCCACGGTCGCCAACACCACGAAGGGCCAGGACGGCGCCGACCTCGCCGCGCTGAAGGGCGTGACCGTGCCGGTGCTGCTGACCGGGCCGCTGGACGCGATCGACTGGAAGATCCAGTGGTCGCAGATCGCCGCCCAGATGATCAAGAGCGAGGTCACCGGCAAGGCCGAGGAGAAGCTCAAGGAGAGCCTGCGCGGCAAGCTCGGCCTGCCGTCGGCGGCGAGCGGCGCGGCCTCGGGTCCGCAGCCCTCGACCAAGGACCAACTGAAAGACAAGCTGAAGGGATTGTTCAAGTGAGCGAGCTGGCGGAGGGAGAGGTCGCGGTCACGTTGCGCAGCGTGCACGTGTACCCGGTGAAGAGTTGTGCCGGCGTGGCGCTCGACGAATCGCTGCTGATCGAGACCGGGCTCGAATTCGACCGCGCGTGGATGGTGGTCGATGCCGCCGGCCGCTTCGTCAGCCAGCGCGAGCTGCCGCGCATGGCGCTGATCCGCACGACGCTGAAGCACACCGAGCTGGTGCTGCGGGCGCCCGGCATGCTGGCGCTGCACCTGGCGCTCGATGCGGTGGAGGCGCCGCGCCAGGTCACCGTGTGGAACGACACCGTCGCCGCCTACGACATGGGCGAACTGGCGGCGCAGTGGTTCAGCGATTTCCTGGCGGCGCCGGGCCGCGGCGACGTGAAGTTCCCGCTGCGCCTGGCGCGCTTCGATCCGGAACAGAAGCGGCTGTCGAGCAAGCAGTGGAGCGGCGACATCGATGCCGAGAACGCGTTCAGCGACGGCTTTCCGCTGCTGGTGGTCTCGCAGGCCTCGCTCGACGAGCTGAACGAGCGCCTCGCGCGCAAGGGCGTCGCGGCGATGACGATGGCGCGCTTCCGGCCGAACCTGGTGCTCGACGGGCTGGACGCGCACGGCGAGGATTTCCTCGACGAGATCCGCTTCGACACGCCCGAGGGGCCGGTGCGGCTGCGCCTGGTCAAGCCCTGCCCGCGCTGCCCGATCCCGAACGTCGACCCCGAGACCGGCGAGCCGGGGCACGAGCCGGGCGACACGCTGTCGACCTACCGGGCCGACGAGCGGCTCGACGGCAAGATCACCTTCGGCATGAACGCGGTGATCGTCGAGGGCATCGAATGCGGGCTGCGCAGCGGGCTGGCCGGCAGCGCGAGCATCCGTTTCTGAGCGGCGCCTGAGGTGGCGCGCCTTCGCAACTGGCAGCTGTTCGCCGTCTGCGTGCTGACCTGGGGCACGACCTGGCATGCGATCACGTACCAGGTCGGCGTCACGACGCCGGAGTTCGGCG
This sequence comes from Rhizobacter sp. P2_H2, assembly GCF_056403375.1. Lineage (NCBI taxonomy): Bacteria > Pseudomonadati > Pseudomonadota > Betaproteobacteria > Burkholderiales > Sphaerotilaceae > Rhizobacter > Rhizobacter sp. P2_H2. Next base: position 7,283 of record NZ_JBFUFP010000075.1, on the reverse strand, counting down.
TCGCGCTGCGCTTCGCGCTGGCCGGCGCGGTGATCCTCGCGTTCGCCGCGGCGCGCGGCATCTCGCTGCGTTTCGCGCCGCGCCAGCACGCCTGGTTCGCGCTGCAGGGCGTGTTCCTGTACGGCGTGTCGTACCTGTGCGTCTACCACGCCGAGCGGCTGCTGCCGTCGGGGCTGGTCGCGGTCGGCTACTCGGCCTCGCCGCTGATCACTGGGCTCGGCGCACGCTGGCTGTTCGGCGTCGCGGTCGGGCCGCGCTTCATCGCCGGCGGCATGCTCGGGCTGGCCGGCGTCGCGCTCGTCTTCTGGCCGGAATTCGGCCAGGCGCGCGACGCGGCGAACACCACGCTGGGTGCGCTGTTCACGGTCGGCGCGGTGCTGCTGTCGGGCGTCGGCAGCCTGGCGGCGAGCCGCAACGGCGCGCGCGGGCTGCCGTTCTGGCCGGCCCTCGGCTTCGGCATGCTGTACGGCGCGCTGTGCTGCTTCATCGCGGCGCTGGCCGGCGGGCAGCCGATGGCGCTGCCGGCGATCGCGTCATGGTGGATCGCGCTGCTGTACCTGTCGCTGGCCGGCTCGGTGCTGACCTTCGCCTGCTACCTGACGCTGATGCAGCGCCTCGGGCCGGGCCCGGCCGGCAGCATCGGCGTGATGACGCCGCTGCTCGCGCTGGCCGTCTCGATGGCCTTCGAGCACTACGAGCCGGATGGGCTGACCGCCATCGGCGCGGCGCTGGCGGTGGCCGGCAACGTGCTGATGCTGCGCCGCAGCACGCCGGCCGCGGTTACCCAGGTCAGGGCCGGCGCTCCGGCAGCGGAATGAACTCGGTCTCGCCGGGCACGACAGCGAAGCGCTGGGCCGCCCAGTCGTCGGCGGCCTCGGAGATGCGGTCCTTGCGGCTCGAGACGAAGTTCCACCACATGAAGCGGTGGCCGAGCGGCTCGCCGCCGATCAGCATCACGCGTGCGCCCTGCGGCGCCTCGAGCAGCGGCTCGGTGCCTTCGGGCAGCACGACCATCTCGCCCGGCGGCACCGCCTGGCCGTCGAGCGTGAAGCCGTGGTCGATGCCGTACAGCGCCCGCTGCTGCGCCGCGGCCGGCACCTGCAGGCGGCCGCCCGGCGGCAGCGCCAGGTCGGCGTAGAGGGTGGGCGACAGCGTCGGGGTCGGCGAGACGACGTCGAACGCGCTGCCGATCAGCACGCGCACCGCAGTGCCGCCCACCGTCAGCGCGGGAATCGCCGCCGCCGCGGTGTGCGAGAAGCTCGGCGCGTCTTCTTCGTGCTCGGCCGGCAGCGCGGCCCACAGCTGCAGGCCATGGCTGCGGCGCGTCACGTGGCGCAGGTCGTCGGGCGCGCGTTCGGAGTGGGTGATGCCGCGGCCGGCCGTCATCCAGTTGATCGCGCCGGGCTCGATGCGCTGCACGATGCCGGTGCTGTCGCGGTGCAGCATCGCGCCTTCGAACAGGTAGGTGACGGTGGCCAGGCCGATGTGCGGGTGCGGGCGCACGTCGTGGTTGTCGCTCGGCTGGGCGGTGATGGGGCCGAAGTGGTCGAAGAACAGGAAGGGGCCGACCGATTGCTGCTGCGACGAGGGCAGCAGCCGGCGCACGGTGAAGCCGCCGCCGAGGTCCTTGGTGTGCGGATTCAGGCGCAGGAGTTCGAGCATCGGAGGGTTCCTCGAAGGGGTCTGGAACGGGGTCGAGCGGGCAGTGTAGGCCGAGCGCTTAAAATTCGCCCCTCTCTCTCGACCTGCGAAAGCCCCCTCCATGAGCCTCAAATGCGGCATCGTGGGCCTGCCCAACGTCGGCAAGTCCACCCTTTTCAACGCGCTGACGAAAGCCGGCATCGCGGCCGAGAACTACCCGTTCTGCACGATCGAGCCGAACGTCGGCATCGTCGAGCTGCCCGACCCGCGCTTGCAGGCCCTGTCGGCGATCGTGAAACCCGAGCGCATCGTGCCGGCGATCGTCGAGTTCGTCGACATCGCCGGGCTGGTGGCCGGTGCGTCCAAGGGCGAGGGCCTGGGCAACCAGTTCCTGGCCCACATCCGCGAGACGGATGCGATCGTCAACGTGGTGCGCTGCTTCGACGACGAGAACGTGATCCACGTCGCCGGCAAGGTCGACCCGATCTCCGACATCGAGGTGATCCAGACCGAGCTGTGCCTGGCCGACCTGGCGACGGTCGAGAAGACGCTGCAACGCTCGATCAAGGCGGCGAAGTCCGGCAACGACAAGGAAGCGGCCAAGCTGGTCGACGTGCTGCAGAAGTGCCAGGCGGCGCTGAACGAGGCGAAGCCGGTGCGCGGCATCGCGTTCAGCAAGGAGGAGCAGGTCATCCTGAAGCCGCTGTGCCTGATCACCGCGAAGCCGGCGATGTTCGTCGGCAACGTCGACGAGGGYGGCTTCGAGAACAACCCCTACCTCGACAAGCTTCGCGCCTACGCCGAGGGCCAGAAGGCGCCGGTGGTGGCGATCTGCGCGAAGACCGAGGCCGAACTGGCCGACATGCCGGACGAAGACCGGCTGATGTTCCTGCAGGAGATGGGGCAGAGCGAGCCGGGCCTGAACCGGCTGATCCGTGCGGCGTTCAGCCTGCTCGGGCTGCAGACCTAYTTCACCGCSGGCGTGAAGGAGGTGCGCGCCTGGACCATCCACATCGGCGACACCGCGCCGCAGGCGGCCGGCGTGATCCACACCGACTTCGAGCGCGGCTTCATCCGCGCGCAGACCATCGGCTTCGACGACTTCATCGCGTTCAAGGGCGAGCAGGGCGCGAAGGACGCCGGCAAGATGCGCGCCGAAGGCAAGGAGTACGTGGTGAAGGATGGGGACGTGATGAACTTCCTGTTCAACGTCTGAGTCCCGACAGCGCCGCCTACTCCGCCCCCGCCTCCCAAGGCCGCGTCTTCAACCACTTGCGCCACCAGCGCGGCCGCTGGCGCTGCGGCGCGAGCGTCGTCAGCTGGCGCAGCCGCGCCCCGCTGCCCGGGCGCATGCGGCCGAGGTGCGACACCAGCGCGTCGACCAGCGCCTGCGGCGTGTCGCGCCGGTCCTCCGGCAGGTGTGCCACCACCGCGTGCAGTTGCAGCGTCTCGGCGCCCGGCAGCTCGCCGGTGTAGTGCTGGGCCTGGTGGATGATGCGGTGCACGGTCATCAGCACCTCGCCGGGGTTGGCCACGCCGTCCAGCAGCGCGACCACCCGCTGCTCGTTGAAGCGCACCACGACATCGGATGCACGCAGGCCCTGCTGCACCTGCCGGCCGGCCAGCAGCAGCGCCTGCTCGGCGATCGACGCGCCCTGGCGCAGCCGGATGTCGCGCAGGTTGACGACCTCGAACATCACGACCGCGCTGCGGATGGCGTGCCGCTGGCTGCGGAACTTCATCTGCGCGAGCCGCGGCAGCAGCTCCTTCGGACGCAGCAGGCCGGTCACCAGGTCGTATTGCGCCGCCTCGCGCAGCCGCGCCGACACCACGTCGTGGTCGCGCCGCAGCAGCGACATCGCATACAGCAGCAGCGGCAGGTCGATCGCGCTCGCGAACAGCAGCCCGTACTGCGAGAACAGCCCGCTGGCCACCACGCCGAAGCCCTTCAGCAGCGGCAATGCCGCCCCGGCCCCCAGCACGATCTGGCCGGCCGCCAGCCAGCGCACGTGCGGCAGCTGCCACCGCAGCGAACGCACCAGCAGGCCGCCGCCCACCAGCATCGACAGCGCACCGAACGAGCGCGTCAGGAACCAGCGTTCGGCCAGGTCGAGGAACGGGTAGGCGGCCGTCAGCAGCGCGGCCAGCACGATGCACAGCCACACCAGCGCCCGCTCGAGCGGGCCGATCACCGCCTGCGGCACCGCCGAGCGCAGGAAACCCAGCCCGACCGCACCGAGCAGCACCGGGCTCAGCATCAACAGCGCGGCGCTCAGCGCCGGCTCCTCGCCGATCGGCGTCTGGTGGACCAGGCCGCTCAGGCAGGCGAGCGTCAGGATCATCGCCACCAGGTAGGCACTGCACCAGCCGAGCGCGCCGTCGCGGTGGACCAGCGCCTGCACCACCACGTACAGCAAGGCCAGCAGCGCGAGCCCGAAGTACGCCCCGATGAAGAGCTGGGCCGTGCCCTGGCTTTCGAGCAGGTCGCGCGGGCTGCGGATCAGCGGCGCGCCGCCGAGCGTGGCTGGATGCTCCAGGCGCAGCAGGTAGGTGGTGGCGCGCTGCGCATCGGCGTGCAGCTGGAACACCGGCAGCGACGCGCGCACCGGCCACTGCGAGATCGGCGTCAGCACGCCGCTCGCCTGCGGTGCCCCGATGCGCGCGTCGGGCCCGACGCGGTACACCTGGGCGCGCATCAGCGTCGCGTGCGGCAGCTCGAGGAACCAGTCGGCCTCGCTGCCCGCCCCCACCTGCACGCTGAAGCGCACCCAGGTCACGGCCGGCCAGCGCGCACCGAACACCTCGTCGTCCGGCAGCGGCTGCCAGCCGCCGGTCTCGGCCAGCACCGCCTGGGCCGACGCCTGTCCGGTCGGGTCGACGCGGAACTCCGCCCCGTCGGCCAGGCTGCGCGCCGGGCCGTGCACCGTCAGCTGCAGCGTCGCCGCAGCGCACCAGGCAGGCAGCACGGCGAGCAGCAGCAACAACAGGCGCAGGAATCGGGGGCAGCGGGACGACAAGACGGGGGTCCGGTGAAGCGGCGGTGGGTCGTGAGGGAGGGMGGCGCGCATTCTGGCGTCGATATCGTCGGGATTCGCCCGATGCAGCGCAAGCGAAACGGACTGTTACGCTCTGGCTTTCTCCCATCCAGCCGCCACCCGGCCGCCGCCATGAGCCCCGTCAACGCCCCCAACCTCGCCCTCTCCCCGATCGTCGCCGGCGCCTGGCGCATGGCCGACTGGGGCTGGACCGCCGAACAGCGCCTGCACTGGATCGAGCACTGCATGGAGCTCGGCGTGACGAGCTTCGACCACGCCGACATCTACGGCGGCTACCGCGTCGAGACGCTGTTCGGCGAAGCGCTCGCGCTCAAGCCGATGCTGCGCCAGCACATGCAGCTGGTCAGCAAGTGCGGCATCCGGCTGCTCGGCGAGGCCCGGCCCGAGCACCGGGTCAAGCACTACGACACCTCGGCGGCGCACATCACGCGCAGCGTCGAGAACTCGCTGCGGGCGCTGCAGACTGACCACCTCGACCTGCTGCTGATCCACCGCCCCGATGCGCTGATGGACGCCGACGACGTGGCCGAGGCCTTCACCGCGCTGCGCCAGGCCGGCAAGGTGCGGGCCTTCGGGGTGTCGAACTTCACGCCGGCGCAGTTCGAGCTGCTGAACAGCCGCATCGCGCTGGCCACCAACCAGGTCGAGCTGCACCCGCTGCACCTGTCCCCGCTGCACGACGGCACGCTGGACCAGTGCCAGCGGCTGCGCCTGCGGCCGATGATCTGGTCGCCTCTCGCAGGCGGCGCGCTGCTGACCGGCGGCGATGAACGCGCACGCCGCGTGCAGGCCGCGCTGCAGGCTGTCGGGCAGCGCCACGGCGTCAGCGCCGCGACCGTCGCCTACGCCTGGCTGCTGCGCCACCCGACCCGCCCGCATCCGCTGACCGGCTCGCACCGGCTGGAGGCGATCCGCGAGGCGCTGGCCGCGCTGCAACTGAAGCTGGACGCCGAGTCCTGGACCGAAATCTGGCAAGCCGGCGCCGGCCACGAAGTGCCCTGACCGGCCGATCGAGGTGGTAGGCTCCCCTTGCCCCCACCTCGCCCCATCGATTCGATGACGCCAGCGACGCCCCGCCCCACGCCGCACTGGCCGCTCGCGCTGGCGGGCACCGCCGTCGCCTATGCGGTGGTCGGCTGGGCAGCGCTGCTGCTGGCGATCCCGCCGAGCCTCGCTTCGCCGCTGTACCCGTCCGCCGGCATCGCGCTGGCCTGCCTGCTGGCCTACGGCTGGCGGGTGCTGCCCGGGGTGCTGATCGGCTCGTTCCTGGTCAACGCCGGCATCGGCATCGAGCAGGCGGGGTTCAGCCTCGCGGGCCTGGCGGTGCCGGCCACGATCGCCGTCGGCGCCATGCTGCAGGCGGCGCTCGCCGCGGCCCTGGTGCAGCGCTTCGTGCACCGGCCGTTCACGTTGAGCGAGCCGCGCGACATCGCGCTCTTCTTCGGGCTCGGCGCGGTCGCCGCGAGCCTCGTCAGCTGCAGCATCGCGACGCTCGCGCTGTGGCTGGCCGGCCGCGAGCCGCTCGGCGAGCTGGCCTTCAACTGGTGGACCTGGTGGGCCGGCGATGCGCTGGGCGTGTTGATCGGCACGCCGATCGCGCTGACGCTGATCGGCCAGCCGCGCGACGAATGGGCCGCGCGCCGCCGCACCGTCGGCCTGACACTCGGCATCGCCACGCTGCTGATGGCGCTCGGCGTGCGCCAGGTCGCGCAATGGGAAGACGCCCGCGTGCAGGCGGCGTTCGAGCGCGATGCGGTCCATGCGTCGTCCAACCTCGCCGCGCAGCTGCAGTATCCGCTGCATGCGCTGGAAGCATTGCGCGGCGTGATGATCTCGTCCGACGACGTCACGCGCGAGGAGATGCACCGCGCCRCCGCCGCCTGGCTCGAGGTCAGCGGCCACCTGCAGGGGCTCGGCTGGACCGAGCTGATGCCGCGCTCGCAGGTGCCGGCCTTCGAGGCCCGCGTGCGCGCGGCCGGCCTGCCCGGCTACCACGTGTTCGACCGCTTCGACTCCGGCTTCAAGCCGTCACCCGACGACACCGTGGCGGCGATCCGCTACATCGAGCCGCAGGCGCCGAACGCCGCAGCGCTGGGCGTCAACACCCGCTCGATCGCCGCGGCGCGCACGGCGATCGATTCGACCGTGCGCACCGACCGGCCGGCCGCCAGCGCCGGCTTCCTGCTGACGCAGGACGGCAGCGGCACGCAGACCGGCGTCGTCATCTACCAGGCCATCTACAACGGCATGCCGACCACCGTCAGCGACCGGGTCGCGGCGGCGCGCGGCGTGGTGTTCGTGACGCTGCGCATGGACGATGCGCTGCGCTCGTTCCAGAGCTCGCTGCCGCACTACCTCGACGTCTGCATCGTCGACACCGATCCGATCGCCGAGCGGCGGCGCCTGGCCGGCAGCACCGGCTGCGAGACGCTGTCGGCCGACCTGTCGCACGTGCGCTCGTTCGCGTTCGCCGGGCGGCAATGGGATCTGCGCGTCACCTCGACCCGCTCCGCGGTGCCGCACGTGCACGAGCGCAACGCGCTGCTGTTCTCGCTGGTGGGGCTGCTCGCGACCTCGATGCTGGGC
>NZ_JBFUFP010000074.1:0-11835 GCF_056403375.1 Rhizobacter sp. P2_H2 | reverse complement strand
GCGTCGACATGAAGCGCCGGCTGCTCGGCATCGAGCGCGCCCGCATCGGCAGCGAGCCCGGGCTGTTCGACGACCTGTAGATCGCGACGCTGCTGCAACGAAGGCTGGCATCATCGGCGCGATGTCCGATGAGTATCAAATCCACGTTCCGCCGAGCTTCTACGCGCTGTACACCGACGCGCGCCAGCGCCTCACCGTGCCACTGACCGAACTGCGCGAGCGCTACGAGCTGTGCGAGGACCTGTCGCAGCACCTGAGCGAGCGCGCGAGCGCCCAGCATTTCGGCACCGGGGCTTCGCAGGCGTCGGTGCTTGCCGATTGCCTGCGCGGCCTGCAGGCCGGCCCGGTGGTGTCGAAGGACGAGGCGGTGTGGGTGGTGCACCGCCTTGCGGAGGTGCTGGGGTGGCCGTTCCTCGACAGCGGCGAACCGGCCGCCGGGGACTGATCCCTACTCGGCCTGGCCGCTGTTGCCGCCGTTGGCCGCCATCGTCGTCGCCGCCGGCACCTTCGGGGCCTCGAGCAGCGCCACCGTCGGGCTCTTCAGCGTCTTCGCGAAGCCCACCACCGTCTGGGTCGGCTGGTACGGCAGCGATTGCCACGGGTTCGCGCCATGGCTCAGCAGGAAGCTCACCATCTGCGTCTGCGCACGCTCGTCGTTCATGAACGCCGGCACCACGACGCGCGCCAGCGGAATCCACGGCAGCTGCTGCCCCTGCGTCGACGGCACCTTGTCGACCAGCTTCGGCTCGCGCTTGAACCACCATTCGAGCGCCGCATAGTCGGAGGTGCGCAGCGCCTCTTCGAACCCGGCCGCCAGCTTGCCCTGGTACGGGCCCAGGCCGGATTTCGCGGTATGACCGGCGGCCTCGAGCTTGGCCGCGAGCGGCGTCTGCAACGCGCTCGGGTGCAGGGCGCTCAGCGGGCTGAAGGCCAGCTGGCCGACCGCCAGGTCGCCCTGGTCCGACCACTGCGCGATCACGTCGTCGAGCCCGGCGGCGCGCGCGCTCGGCGAGCTCAGCAGGCGCAGCACGTCATGGTTCACCGAGCGCGAATCGGCCTCGGCCAGGAAGCGCAGCGAGCGCAGCGTCTGCGGCGAGGCCTTCGAGAAGTCGACCGGATTCGGCGAACGCGCCAGTGCGACCATCGGCGGCTGGTAGCAGGTCTCGGGCTGCGCGCCCTTGTCGAGCAACTCCGGCAGCACCGGCCAGAACTGCGGATCGCGTGCCGCGATCGTCAGCGTGCATTCCTGGAAGCCGCTGGCGCGGATGTCGGCGACCTTCAGGCTGCCGGGCTGGAACGGCAGGCAGCGTGCGGTGAGTGCCCGTTGGGCCGAGTTCAGCGCCGCGCAGGACTGCGGATCGCCCTCGGTGAACTTGGCGTGGATGTGCTTGATGATTTCCCAGGTCGGGCTGGAGTCGGTCGCGATGCCGGTGGCGCTCATGATCGCGCTGGCCGTGGTGGTGCAGCCGCCGGTCAGCAGCAAGCCCGAGATCGCGGCGCTGAGCACCAGCAGCCGTGGCAGAAAGTTCATGGTGTCGCGCTCCCAACGCACAGCCGCCCGGCTCGTGGCCGGAATGCGTTCTACAGCGCAAAAAGCAAGCCACCGCTGCCGGACGCGTCCAGGCGGGTGCGTGGCGAGAATCCGAACCGGTGCATGGCTGCACGAAGCAAGCGCCGGCGCGGCTTGCGGGCGATGTTGGGAAGCACTCGCCTGCCGGAGGCCGGTGAAACGGATGCTGACGCAGCTGACACAAAAGGGAAGCCCGCTTCGCCGTCGGGGTCATGCAGCGCAAAAAACGGCAGCCCTGGCGACAGGCGGTAACGCGGCGTATCGCTGCGTACGCAGGCGGGTCCGAGCGTCAGACGCCCAGCCAGCGCGCGAGCGCCGCCGGGTCGCCGGCGAGTGTCGACGAGGCCGCCGCGCACACGATCCGCCCCTTCTCCAGCACCACCGCCTGGTCGGTGTGCTCCAGCACGCGCCGCACGTTGCGGTCGACGATCAGCGTGCTGATGCCGCTCGCGCGGATCTGCGCGATCACGCGCCAGATCTCGGCCACCACCAGCGGCGCCAGGCCTTCGGTCGCTTCGTCGAGGATCAGCAACTGCGGGCTCGTCATCAACGCACGCCCGATCGCGAGCATCTGCTGCTCGCCGCCGGAGAGCTGCTGGCCGCCGTGTGCGAGGCGCTCGCCGAGGCGCGGAAATGTCTCCAGCACGCGCTCCAGCGTCCACGGCCGCTGCCCGTCGGCCGCGGCGCGCGCGGCCATCACGAGGTTCTCGCGCACCGACAGGTTCGGGAAGATGCCGCGGCCCTCGGGCACGTAGCCGGCGCCGAGCCGCGCGATGCGCTCCGGCGGCCAGCCGGTCACGTCGCGGCCCTGCCAGCGCACCCGGCCGGCGCTTGGCCGCAGGTAGCCCATCAGCGTGCGGATCAGCGTCGTCTTGCCCATGCCGTTGCGCCCGAGCAGGCCGAGCGCGCTGCCGGCCGGCACCGCGAACGACACGCCGTGCAGCACGCGGCTGTCACCGTAGCCGGCATGCAGCCCGTCGATCTCCACGAGCGGCACCGTGTTCATGCGTGCGCCTCGCCGAGGTAGGCCGTCACCACCTGCGGATGCTCGCGGATGCGCTGCGGTGCGTCGCAGGCGATGACCGCGCCGTTGACCATCACCGTGATGCGGTCGGCGATGCGGAACACCGCGTCCATGTCGTGCTCGACCAGCAGGATCGCGTGGCCCGCCTTCAGCGACTGCAGCAGCGCGAGCATGCGCTCGGTCTCCTCGGCGCCCATGCCGGCCAGCGGCTCGTCGAGCAGCAGCACGCGCGGCCGGGTGGCCAGGCACATCGCGATCTCGAGCTGGCGCTTCTGGCCGTGGCTGAGCGTGCCGGCGAGGTGGGCGGCGCTGTCGGCGAGGCCCGCGGCCTGCAGCGCCTGCCCGGCCACCTCGAGGCTGGTGCTGCAGCGCTGCGCCGATTGCCACACCTGCCACGGCCGCTGCAGCGCGGCCTGCGCGCTGAGCCGGCAGTTCTCCAGCACGCTGAAGCTGTCGAAGATGGTGGTGCGCTGGTAGCTGCGGCCGATGCCGGCGCGCGCCCGGCGCGGTTGCGACCAGCCGGTGATGTCGTCGTCGCCGAAGCGGATCTGCCCGGCGCTGGCCGGCAGCTCGCCCGACAGCAGGTTGATCAGCGTCGACTTGCCGGCGCCGTTGGTGCCGATCACGGCGTGCACCTCGCCGAGCCGCAGGTCGAGCGAGACCGCGTCGACGGCCGCGAGGCCGCCGAAGGTGCGCGACAGGCCGCTCGCCTGGATCAGCGCGCTCATGCGGCCCCCCGGCGCCAACGGATGCCGACGATGCCGCGCGGCAGCAACGCAACGAACGCGATGATCGTGAAGCCGAGCGTCATTTGCCAGTGCGCCGCCAGCGGCCCGACCAGCCCTTCGCTCGCGAACAGCTCCTTCAGCAGCGTGAACGCCACCGCGCCGACGATCGCGCCGCGCAGCGGGCCGAGGCCGCCGAGGATGATCATCAGCAGCACCGCGCCCGATTCGTGCCACGACAGCAGCTCTGGGTTGACGACGCCGTCCTGGATCGCGAGCAGCGCGCCGGCCAGCCCGGCCAGCGCGCCGGCGATCACGAAGGCCGCGAGCTTGTAGCCGTAGGTGCGGAAGCCGACCGCCCGCATGCGCGCCTCGTTGACGCGGATGCCCTGCAGCGCATGGCCGAAGCGCGAGCGCAGCAGCAGCGCGAGCCCGCCCCAGGTGAACGCGAGCGAGGCCAGCACCAGGCCGTAGACCTGGTGCTTGTTCTCGAGGTCGAGCAGCGTGGTGTCGCCCAGCCGCAGCACCGGCCGCACGTACAGGTAGATGCCATCGCTGCCGCCGCCGAGCTTGGTGTCGTGGAAGACGAAGTAGGCCATCTGCGCGAACGCGAGCGTCACCATGATGAAGTACACGCCGCGGGTGCGCAGGCTCAGCGCGCCGACGAACAGCGCGTACGCGGCCGCGCCGCCCATCGCCGCCGGCAGCAGCCACCAGAGCGACGCGCCTTCGCCCTGCGGCGACGCGAGTACCGTCACGTAGGCGCCGATGCCGAGGAAGGCCGCGTGCCCGAGGCTCACCAGCCCGGTCGCGCCGACCAGCAGCTGCAGGCTCAGCGCGAAGATCGCCGAGATCAGGATCTTGACGGTCAGGTCCATCAGGTACGGCGACAGCACCGCCGGCAGCAGCGCCAGCGCGAGCAGGATCGCCAGCGGCGCGACCTGCGGCAACCCACGAGACCCCGCGAGCGCCATCAATGCCCCCGCCGCATCAGGCCTTCGGGCCGCCACACCAGCACGATCGCCATCAGCAGGTAGATGCCGATGCCGCTCAGCTCGGCGAAGAACACCTTGCCGAAGGTGTCGACGAAGCCGACCAGCAGCGACGCGACCAGCGCGCCGGTGATCGAGCCGATGCCGCCGATCACGACGATCACGAAGCTGACGATCAGCACGCTGCCGCCCATGCCCGGGTACACCGACGACATCGGCGCGGCGATCATGCCGGCCAGCGCCGCGAGCGCGACGCCGGCCGCGAACACGCCGCGGTACAGCAGCCGGATGTCGATGCCGAGCCCGCGCACCATGTCGCGGTTGCTGGCACCGGCGCGCACCATCATCCCGAGCCGCGTGCGGTTGACCACCAGGTACAGCAGCGCCGCGATCGCGAGGCAGGCGGCCGACGCGAACAGCCGGTACACCGGGTACGACATCAGCTCGCCGAGCGCGATGCTGCCGGCCAGCCACGCGGGCGGCTGCACGCCGTGCACGTCGTTGCCGAGCAGCAGGCTGCGCGACTCCTCGAACACCAGGATCAGCGCATACGTCATCAGCACCTGCTGCAAGTGCTCACGCTGGTACAGGAAGCTGAAGAACGCCCACTCCAGCACGAAGCCGAAGGCCGCCGCCAGCAGCGTGCCGACCACGAGCATCAGCACGAACTGATCGGTGAAGTACGGTGCCAGCGCGAACGCGAGGTAGGCGCCGATCATGTAGAAGCTGCCGTGCGCGAGATTGATCACGCCCATGATCCCGAAGATCAGCGTCAGCCCGCTGGCCACCAGGAACAGCAGCAGGCCGTACTGGACGGCGTTCAGGCACTGGACGAGGAAGGTGGTGGCATCCACCTCAGAGCTTGCAGCCGCGGGCGGGGTCAGCCAACGCCTTCACGGCGATCGACTTGAACTCGTTGTTCGCGCCCTTCACCTCGCGCAGGTACATGTCCTGCACCGGGTTGCCGGCCGCCGACAGCGTGAACTTGCCGCGCGGGCTGTCGACCGTCGTCTTGCGCATCGCGGTGGTCAGCGCCTCGCGCTTCGCGAGGTCGCCCTTCACCGCGTTGAGGCCGGCCGCGAGGATCTGCGCCGCGTCGTAGCCCTGCACCGCGTAGACGTCGGCATTCGCCTTGTACGCGAGCGCGAAGCTCTTGCGGAACGCGTTGTTGCGCGGCGTGTCGAGGTTGTCGGCGTAGTGCAGCGTGGTCAGCAGGCCCTGCGCGGCGGCGCCCTGGGCCTCGAGCGTGCCGTCGGTCAGGAAGCCCGAGCCGTACAGCGGGATGGTCTTGTTCAGGCCCGCGGCGGCATAGTCCTTGACGAACTTCACCGCGCCGCCGCCGGCGAAGAACGCGTACACCGCGTCGGGCTTCTGCGCGGCGATCTCGGTCAGCAGCGCCTGGAACTCGACGTTCGGGAACGGCAGGTTCAGGTCCTTCACGACCTTGCCGCCGCCCTTCTCGAAGGCCTCGGTGAAGCCCTTGACGGCCTCGCTGCCGGCCGCGTAGTTCCAGGTGATCGTCATCGCGCGCTTGTGGCCCTTCTGCGCCATCACGACGCCGGTGGAGTAGCCCGGCTGCCAGTTCGAGAACGAGCTGCGCACGATGTTCGGCGAGCACAGCGGGCCGGTGATCGCGTCGGCACCGGCGTTCGGGATGATCAGCAGCGTATTGCTCTCCTTGGCCGCCTTCGCCATGCCGAGCGCGACGCCCGAATGGACCGTGCCGACCAGCACGTCGACCTGGTCGCGCTTGATCAGCTTGTTGACGTTGTCGGTGGCCTTGGCCGGCTCGGATTCGTCGTCGACCTTGAAGTACTGGATCTCGCGGCCGCCGAGCTTGCCGCCCTGCTCCTGCACGTACAGCCTGAAGCCGTTCTCGATCATCGTGCCCAGGCTCGCGTAGGTGCCGGTGTAGGGCAGCATGAAGCCGACCTTGATCGGGCCGGTGGCCTGCGCATGGGCCGCGCCGCCCGCCATCGACATCGCCAGGGCCGCGAGGGCCGGGAACTTGATCAGGTGCATGCCAGTCTCCGTGAGGTTCAGGATTCGAGAGGATCGGACAACCCGGTGATGAAGCGGCCGGCTTCGTGGATCACGAGGTCGGGTTGATCGCGGTGCGGCGAGTGGCCGCAGTCCGCGATCTCCAGCAGGCGCGTCTGCGGGGCACGCCGCGCGATGCCGCGGATCTGCTCCAGCGTACCGTACTCGTCGTCGACGCCTTGCAGCGCCAGCACCGGGCAGGGGACCGCGGCCAGCTCGTCTTCGATGCTCCAGCCGCGGAACGACGGATCGAGCCAGATGTCGTTCCAGCCGCGGAACGCCGATTCCGCGTCTGCATGGTAGCGGCCCAGGCGCTGCGGCAGGTCGGTGGTTTCATAGGTGTGGCGGGCGCGCTCGATGCTCGCGATGCTCAGCGCCTCGACGACGATGTGCGGCGCCATCGCGACGACGCCCGCGGTCGGGTGCGACGCCGCATGCAGCAGCGCGATGCTGCCGCCATCGCTGTGGCCGAACAGCCAGGGCCGCGCGACGCCGAGCTGCCGCAGCAGGGCCGGCAGCACCTCGCGCGCCTGCACGTGCATGAAATCGACCGGCCAGCGCTCGCCGGGCGGCTTCGGCGTCGACTGGCCGTAGCCGTAGCGCGAGTACACCAGGCCGCGCAGGCCGTGCGCTTCGCAGAGCTGGCGCGGAAAGTTCTTCCACATCGCGAGCGAGCCCAGCCCTTCGTGCAGGAACACGACCACCGGCCGCGTCGAGGCCGCATCGCCGACCCACTGGTACTCGAGGCGCAGCGGACGGCCGAGCCCGTCGAGCTCGGCGAACTGGATCGGTTCGGCGTAGCGGCGTCCGACCATGCGTCAGGCCGATGCCTCGTTCAAGGCGCGCAGCTTGAAGCGCTGGATCTTGCCGGTCGCCGTCTTCGGCAGCTCGGTCGTGAAGAGGATCTCGCGCGGCGTCTTGTGCGGTGCGAGCCGCGTCTTCACGAAGGCCTTCAGCGCGGCTTCGAGCTCGGGGCCCGCCACGTGGCCCTTGTTCGGCACGACGTAGGCGCGCGTCTTCGTCAGCCCCTGCGCATCGGCCAGGCCGATCACCGCGCACTCCATCACTGCCGCGTGGCCCATCAGCGCCGACTCGACCTCGATCGGCGACACGTACTGGCCGCTGACCTTCAGCATGTCGTCGCTGCGGCCGGCGTAGGTGTACCAGCCGTCGGCATCGACCACGTACTTGTCGCCGCTGCGCACCCAGTCGCCCAGGAAGGTCGAGCGCGTCTTGTCGCGGCTGGTCCAGTACAGCAGCGCGGCGCTCGGCCCGCGGATGAACAGGTCGCCGATCTCGCCGGGCGCGACCGGGCGGCCGTCGTCGCCGCGCAGCTCGAGCTCGTAGCCCGGCACCGGCTTGCCGGTGCAGCCGTAGCGCAGCGCGCCGGCGCGGTTGGACAGGAAGATGTGCAGCATCTCGGTCGAGCCGATGCCGTCGAGCACGTCGCAGCCGAAGTGCGCGCTGAAGCGTTCACCGACCTCGCGCGGCAGTGCTTCGCCGGCCGAGGCGCACACGCGCAGCGCGACCGCGTCGCGCGGTGGCAGCGCCTCGTTCGCGAGCAGCGCGACGTACAGCGTCGGCACGCCGCAGAACACGGTCGGGCGGTGCTGCGTCAGGCGCTTGAAGACCGCGGCCGGCGTCGGCCGTTCGGCCATCAGCACGACGGTCGCACCGACGCTCAGCGGAAACGTCAGCGCATTGCCGAGCCCGTACGCGAAGAACAGCTTGGCGGCCGAGAACACGATGTCGTCTTCGCGCACGCCGAGCACCGGCTGGCCGTACAGCGCGGCGGTCCAGTACAGGTTGGCATGGCTGTGCACCGTGCCCTTGGGCTTGCCGGTGGAGCCGGATGAATAGAGCCAGAACGCGAAGTCGTCGGCGTGCGTGTCGGCGGGGGCGGCCAGCGGCGGGGTGTCGAGCAGCGCGGCGAACGGGGTCGCACCCTCGGCCGCCGCGGCGCCGGACAGCACGACGGCCGGCTGGTCGGCGAGCGTGGCCAGCGCCTGCTGCGCCACCGGCCACAGTGCGCCCGACACCACCAGCGCACGGGCGCCGCTGTGCGCCAGCAGGTAGCCGTAGTCCGCGGCCGGCAGCAGCGTGTTGACCGGCACCGGCACCAGCCCGGCATACAGCGCACCGAGAAAGGCCACCGGCATGTCCACCGTGTCCAGCATCAGCAGCAGCACGCGCTCCTCGCGGCGCAGCCCCAGGCGCAGCAGGCCGGCGGCGCAGCGCCGCACGCGGTCGGCCAGTTCGCCGTAGCTGAGCCGGCCGTCGTCGTCGATGTAGGCGGTCTTCGCGGCACGGCCCGCGTTGCGCTGCAGCAGGTGGGCTGCGACGTTGAATCGTTCGGGCGGCGCCACCACGGCGGGGTTCGCGGGCATGCTGTTCTCCTGACGGGCCGGCCGCGGTTTTACCTCAAGCCGACCCGATCTCCGCATAATGCATTCACAGACAGTGCAGCGATCGGTTTATGCAATATGTTGCACTGAATTTCAGTATAGCCAGCAGTCCCGATCGACCTCGTTACGGACATACCCTTGGACCGAATCCCGAACTCGCCCCCCGCGCCGGAAGGCGAACCTGATCCGACCACCGACAAAGACCCGTTCCTGGCCGCCCTGGGCGAGCGCACGCGGGCACTGCGATCCCGGCGCGGCCTGACACGCAAGAGCCTGGCCAAGGTGGCCGACGTGTCCGAGCGGCACCTGGCCAATGTCGAGATGGGGGTCGGCAATGCGTCGGTGCAGTTCCTGCGGCAGCTCGCGCAGGCCCTGAACTGCACGCTGGCGGAGCTGGTCGGCGACGAGACGGCCAGCTCGCCGGAGTGGCTGATGATCCGCGAGATCCTGCGCGGCCGCAGCGAATCGGAGCTCGCGCAGGCGCGCTCCGCGCTGGCCTCGGTGTTCGGCGCGCCGGCCAGCCAGGCGGCGCGGCGCCAGCGGGTCGCGCTGATCGGCCTGCGCGGCGCCGGCAAGAGCACGCTCGGCAAGATGCTGGCCGACAGCTGGGCCGTGCCCTTCGTCGAGCTGAACCGCCACATCGAGGCGGTGGCCGGCTGCAGCGTCTCCGAGATCCATTCGCTGTACGGCCCGGCCGCCTACCGGCGCCACGAGCGGCGCGCGCTGGAGGAGTGCATCCAGCGCTACCCGCGCGCGGTGATCGCGACGCCCGGCGGCATCGTCTCCGACCCGGCCACCTTCAACATGCTGCTGGCGCACTGCTACACCGTGTGGGTGCGCGCCTCGCCCGAGGAGCACATGAACCGCGTGCTGGCGCAGGGCGACACCCGGCCGATGTCGGGCAATGCCGAGGCGATGAACGACCTGCGGCGCATCCTCGAGAGCCGCGCCGCCTTCTACTCGAAGGCCGACGAGGTGTTCGACACCAGCGACAAGACCATGGAGGCCGCATTCACGGCCCTGCAGGACCAATTGAGGGGCACGATCCGGCTGGCGGGTTGACGCTGGCGGCCGCATGCACTAAATTGCATCTTCATTGCCGAGCGTGCAGCATGTTGCCGCTTGCCGGAGATGCCCCCATGACAAATGTCCCTCCTGCCGCTTTCCCTGTTGACTCCCCGGTCGACTACGAGACCCATCCCGACCGCTACCGCCATTGGCGGCTGAGCGTCGAAGGCCAGGTTGCGACGCTCGTGATGGCCGTCAGCGAGGACGGCGGGCTGCGCGCGGGCTACAAGCTGAAGCTGAACAGCTATGACCTCGGCGTCGACATCGAGCTGCATGACGCGGTGCAGCGCATCCGCTTCGAGCACCCGGCGGTGCGCACGGTGATCCTCACCAGCGGCCGGGACCGGGTGTTCTGCTCGGGTGCCAACATCTTCATGCTCGGCCTGTCCAGCCACGGCTGGAAGGTCAACTTCTGCAAGTTCACGAACGAGACGCGCAACGGGCTCGAAGACAGCAGCCGGCACAGCGGCCTGAAGTTCCTGGCCGCGGTGAACGGCGCCTGCGCCGGCGGCGGCTACGAGCTGGCGGCGGCCTGCGACGAGATCATCCTGGTCGACGACCGCTCGTCGGCCGTCAGCCTGCCCGAGGTGCCGCTGCTCGGCGTGCTGCCCGGCACCGGCGGGCTGACGCGCCTGACCGACAAGCGCCGCGTGCGCCACGACCATGCCGACATCTTCTGCACCACCAGCGAAGGCGTGCGCGGCAAGAAGGCGGTGGACTGGCGGCTGGTCGACGAGGCGGTGAAGACGCAGGCCTTCGCGCAGCGCGTGCAGGAGCGGGCGCGCGAGCTGGCCGCGACGAGCGACCGGCCGGCCGATGCGCGCGGCGTGCCGCTGCCGCGGCTCGTGAAGCAGGTGTCGGCGAATGGCCTGGCCTACGGCCACGTCGACGTGCAGATCGACCGCGCCGCGCGCCATGCGACGCTGACGGTGCGCGGACCCGCGGGCGCGCAGCCGGCCGACCTCGCCGGCATCGAGGCCGCCGGCGCGGCCTGGTACCCGCTGCAGATGGCGCGCGAGCTCGACGACGCGATCCTGCACCTGCGCACCAACGAGCCCGAGATCGGCACCTGGCTGCTGAAGACGCAGGGCGCGGTCGACGCGGTGCTCGCGCTCGACGCGACGCTGCACGCGCACCGTTCGCACTGGCTGGTGCGCGAGACCATCGGCCTGTTGCGGCGCACGCTGGCGCGGCTCGACGTGTCGTCGCGCTCGCTGTTCGCGCTGGTGGATCGCGGCGCGTGCTTTGCCGGCTCGCTGCTCGAGATCGCACTCGCCGCCGATCGCATCTACATGCGGGCGCTGCCCGACGAGCCCGCTGCGGCGCCGCGCATCGCGCTGTCGGCGTTCAACTTCGACGACCTGCAGATGGTGAGCCGCGAGACGCGCCTGCAGCGCCGCTTCCACCGCGATGCCGGCGAGATCGGGGCGGTGCAGGCGACGCAGGGCCGCCTGCTCGATGCCGACGAGGCGCTCGCGCTCGGCCTCGTCACCGCGGCACCCGACGACATCGACTGGGCCGACGAGATCCGCATCGCGCTCGAGGAGCGCGCGAGCCTGTCGCCCGACGCGCTGACCGGCCTGGAAGCCAACCTGCGCTTCGCCGGCACCGAGAGCATGGAGACCCGCATCTTCGGCCGGCTGACCGCCTGGCAGAACTGGATCTTCAACCGCCCGAACGCCGTCGGCGAAGCGGGCGCGCTGAAGGTCTACGGCACCGGGCACAAGGCCCAGTTCGACTGGAAACGAATCTGACCCATGTCCAGCATCAACTACACCGACAAGATCCCCAACAACGTCAACCTGTCCGAGGACCGGACGCTGCAGCGTGCGCTCGAGCACTGGCAGCCCAACTACCTGAACTGGTGGCAGGACATGGGCCCCGACGGCTCGCACGGCTTCGATGTCTACCTGCGCACCGCCACCAGCACCACGCCCGACGGCTGGGCGCAGTTCGGCCACGTGAAGATGCCCGACTACCGCTGGGGCATCTTCCTCGCGCAGCCCGAGGC
>NZ_JBFUFP010000073.1:0-11895 GCF_056403375.1 Rhizobacter sp. P2_H2 | reverse complement strand
AGCAGCGTCGGCAGCGTCCACGCGGCCGCGCGGGCGCGCACCCATTCGCCGCCGTCGACGATGAAGCGCACCAGCCGCGGCGTCACGCGGTCGTGCACCAGCGGGTCGGCGGCGTAGGCCGCGACGACGGCCGGGTCGCGCGAGATCCACGCCGGCTTCAGCCCGTTGCCGACCGCGAGCGACGGGGCGATCGGGCCGAGCAGCGCGAGCAGCAGCTTCTGCACCCCGTTCATGCCGGGGTCGAGCGCCGGCGACGACATCACCAGGCCGTCGACCGGGCGCCACCACGGCGCCTTCGTGTCGGCGGCGAAGCGCGAGACGACCAGCCCGCCCATGCTGTGGCCGAGCAGCACCAGCGGGCCGCGGTGCGCGGTGCGGGCTGCATCGATCACGTGCGACAGGTCGTCCAGCAGGTCGTGGTCGGTGGCGAGCCGGCCGCGGGCGCCCTCACTGCGTCCGTGGCCGCGCTGGTCGTAGGCCAGCACATGCCAGCCCCAGCCGTTCAGGTGCGCGATCACATGCGCGTAGCGGCCCAGGTGCTCGCCCAGGCCGTGCACCAGCACGACGACGCCATGCGCCGCGGTGCCGGCCGGATGGTGCGAGAGGTGCAGGCGCAGGCCGTCGGTGGTGTGCAGCGTCGTGTTCATGGCCCGGCAGTTTAGGCATCGCCTGCCGCGGCCGCCCCCGGGCTTGTCTCGATGCGCGCGTCAGGCCGCTTGCGGCTGCAGATCGCTGCCGAGCTCCAGCCGCGCGGCCGCCACCGGGTCGAGGTGGGTCGCCATCCAGCGCACGACGCTGGCCGCGTGCGTCATCGGCCCGAGGTGCCCTGCGCCGGCCAGCTCGCAGTGCTGCGCCTGCGGCAGCGCCTGCGCCAGCAGCTCGACGATGCGGCGCGCCGGCGCGCGCGTGTGCTGCCCGTGGATCAGCAGCATCGGCATCGTCAGTCGCGACAGCGCCTGCTGGCCCCAGGTCGCGGCGAACAGCGCATCGAAGTGGCGCGGCACCACCGGCATGCGCGACGCGATGGCCTCGCGGCGCGCCGTGCCCAGGCCGTCCCAGGCCGCATCGCCGCCCCAGTAGCTCGTGAACGCGCGCGCCGCGGCCAGCGCGTCGCCCTGGTCCAGCAACGCAGCCACGCGCGATGCGATCTCGCGCACTTCATCGAGCGATGCATCCTGCGGTGCCAGGCGGCGGATGATGCCGACCGCGACGGGCTCGTACAGCGTCAGCGAGTGCACCCACTGCGGGTGGCGCAGCGCGATCTGCATCGCGACGGCGGCGCCGTACGAGTGGCCGACCAGGTGGATGCCGCGCCGCACCAGCCCCCAGGCCGGCTGCACGAGCTGGGTGACCGCGTTCGCGTCGATGTGCAGCGTGTTCAGCACGGCCGTCGGCCACACCGGGCTGCGGCCGTGGCCGTGCAGGTCGGGGGCGACGACCTGCCAGCGCCCGCTCAGCGCATCGGCCAGGCCGTTCCATTGCGCATGCGTGCCGGTCGACGAGTGCAGGCACAGCACGACCGGCCCGTCGCCTTGCGTTCGGGCAACCAGGCGGCCGGGGTGGGGTTGGGGCGCTTTCATGACTTCTCCAGCGGATCGGAGCCGTCAGGATGCGCGGGGCAGGTATCGGCGCCGTGTCGTGCGCCGGCCCCGATTGATTCATTCGTTTCGAACGCCTGCTACGCCTTCTCGGCCGCCGCCTTCAGGTTCGCGAGCCCGGCTTCGAAGTCGCGCCCGATCAGCGTGTCCATGCTCATGAACAGGCCCATCAGCTTCGACACATAGGGCGTCGGGCCGTGCATCGCCCAGTGCACGAGGGTTGCGTCGTCCTGCGGCTTCAGCGTGAACTCGGCGATGTTGTGGCCTTCGAACGGCTTGATGAAATCGAGCTTGATCGCCAGCGCCGCGGCCGGCGTGCTCTGCATGATCTCCATGCGGCCCTGGCCGACCTTTGCGTTGCCGCGCCATTCGTAGACGGCGCCGACGCCGCGCGCCGGGCCGCTGTGCGTGCGCACCAGCGCCGGGTCGAGCTTCTCCCACGGCGACCACTCGGGCCAGCGGTGGAAGTCGTCGAGCAGCGGGAAGATCCTGTCCGGCGGCGCCTTGATCGCGAGCGAGCGCTCGACGCGGAAGCTGTCGGGCCGGGTCGTCGCGAACAGCAGCACCGCGGCGATCAGCAGCAGCACGACGAGGGCGATGGTCATCCACATGGCAGATCCTCCGCAAGCTCAACGAGGCGGGAATTGTCGCGTCTCGCCGATCGCGAGCACGAAGAATTCTTCGTCGGACAGCGCCTGCAGCTTGCGTTGCTCCAGCAGCGCCAGCGGCGGATCGTCGAGCGCTTCGTCGGACAGCTGGAAGGTGCCCCAGTGCACGCCCAGCGAGCGCTTGGCGCGCAGGTCGCGGTGGATGCGGATCGCCTCCTCGACGTCGACATGCTGCGGCGCCATGAACCAGCGCGGCTCGTAGGCGCCGATCGGCAGCAGCGCGATGTCGAAGCCGCCGCCGTTCGCCGCGGACTGGCGCGCGGCGAAGCGCGCCTGGATGTCGATGAAGTCGCGCGAGTACGCGGTGTCGCCGGCGTAGAACAGGTGGCAGTCGGGCGCGAACACCGCGAAGCCGCCCCACAGCGTCTTCATCCGGTCGGCGAGGCCCCGGCCCGACCAGTGCTGGGCCGGCACCAGCGTCACCTCGACCGGGCCGGCCGGTGCCGGCACCGTGTACGAAGTCCACCAGTCCAGCTCGACCGCGTTCGCGATGCCGCGCCCGGCGAGCCAGGCCTTCACGCCCAGCGGCACGATGAACAGCGGCGGGCCGCCCGGCTGGCGCTGCAGTGCATCGACCGATGCGGCATCGAGGTGGTCGTAGTGGTTGTGCGAGGCCAGCACGACGTCGATGTGCGGCAGGTCGGCGAGCGCGACACCGGGTGGCAGGTGGCGTTTCGGCCCGGCGAACGGCAGCGGCGATGCGCGCTCGGAGAAGACCGGGTCGGTCAGCAGGTTCAGGCCGCCCAGCTGCGCCAGCACGGTCGCGTGGCCGATCCACGTGACGGTGGGGCGCATCGCCGCAGCGGCGCGCGCATTGGCCTGCAGGAACGCAAGATCGGGCGCGACCTGCGGGATCGGCCCGCGCGGCGGCCGCGGAACGCCGTTGCGGTGCGCCGCCCAGCGCCAGCGCAGCACGTCGGCCAGGCTTTTCGGTTCGAAGCCGGGGTAGTTGTTCCGGAACGCCATCGCGCGGCCGTCAGACGCCGTCGGCCACGAAGCCGACCACCGCATGCGAGTTGTCGCAGAACGGCTTGTTCTGCGA
The DNA here is from genome assembly GCF_056403375.1 of Rhizobacter sp. P2_H2. Lineage (NCBI taxonomy): Bacteria > Pseudomonadati > Pseudomonadota > Betaproteobacteria > Burkholderiales > Sphaerotilaceae > Rhizobacter > Rhizobacter sp. P2_H2. Next base: position 8,587 of record NZ_JBFUFP010000073.1, on the reverse strand, counting down.
CTGGCCGCAGCGGCACAGCCGCGTGCTGGTGAGGCGGTCGACGGTGCGGCCGGTGCCGGCGCACAGCTCCAGGTTGCCGCTGACCTCGAGCGGCCCGTTGCGCAGCGGGTCGACGCGCAGCGTGCCGTTGCGCACCGCGAGCGGCTGCGATTCGCGCGTCGGCGGCTCGCCGCTCGCCTTGAAGCCGGCGGCGTTGTGCGAGCCGTCGCAGAACGGCTTGTTGGCCGACTGGCCGCAGCGGCACAGCGTGGCACGCAGCGACGAGCCGCCGTTCGGCGGGGCCGCCAGCGCCATCTCGGCATGGAAGGCGAGCGGGCCGTTCTCGCGCAGCCGCACGGTGTTGACGAGCGGTGCCGCCTCGGCCGGGCCGCCGTCCAACCGCTCGTAGGTGACCGCGCCGGACGGGCAGGTGTGGGCGACGATCGCGATGCGCTCGGGCGTGGCCTTGTCGGGGTAGAGCCAGTCGCCGGGCGTGTTCGCGAGGAAGACCTCGGGCTCGCCGAGCACGCAGTGCCGCGCGTGGATGCAGCGCTGCGTGTCGAAGCGCAGCAGCACGTCGCGGCCGCGGGCTTCGTCGGGTGGTTTCGGGGCGGCGCGGGGCTCGGCCGGCGCGGGTGAGGCGGCGGTGACGGGCGGCGGGGCCACCGGTGGCACAGCGGTCGCGGCTTGGCCCGCGATGGCCGGCCAATGCGCGTCATGGTCGGCCGACCAGTAATTGGAGAAGCGCCGCATCGCCTGCGCATGCCGGGCGAGCCACGGCTGCGCGCCGGGTTGGGCGGCCATCGAGGCCAGCCGGTCGGCGACGCAGCCGCAGCGCTCGGCGAGCACCAGCGTCGCGGTCTCGACCGACAGGTAGGTCAGCACGGTGCGGGACGCGGTGAAGGTCATGCCGGCATTGACACCAGGGTGCTTGTCGCTGGCCGGCAACGCCGACAGCGCGCTGCCCATGTCGCCGAGCATGTGCATCAGCGCGAGCGTCTGGTCGGTCATTTCGCGCCGGCGCGCGGTGGCGGTCTCGGAGCGTGGCGTCACGTCGGCGAGCGCCGACAGCAGGCGCAGCATCAGCTCGTAGCAGACGTTGGCGACGTCGAGCAGCGTGGCAGCCGGCTCGGCGGTGACGTGCACCCGCAGCCCGCTGACGACCGGGTTGCGCATCACCGGGTTGCGCGCCGCCGGGCGGGCCGGCTCGAAGCCCGGGCGGCGCGCCTTCAGGCCCTGCCATTCGCTGCGGATCGCGCAGAAGCGCGCGTAGTGCGAGCCGCTCTTGCTCTCGCGCGAGCCTTCGCCCTGTTGCACGATGAAATCGACGGCCTGGCGCGCCTCGGCCAGCGTGCCGACGGTCATCAGTCCGGGCAGGCGGAAATCCTGCATGGCCAACTGCGCGGCCCGCGGCCCGATGAACACCTTCGCCTCGCCGCTGTGCTGCACCAGCAGCTCGCAGCTCTCGGCGATCGATTCGTACAGCTCGCCGACGGTGGTGTAGTCGTCCGGCAGCATCGACAGCCGGCCGGCGACCGAGCGGCGGTGGTAGCTGGTCTTCTCGTAGCGCGTGCCGTCGCGCTCGGCCACGTCGGCCGGCCGCTCGAGGTAGACGAAGTGGTCGAGCGTGGCCTCGTCGAACGGTGCGAGCTCGACCGCGATGTCGGCCGGGAACAGCCCCGCGGCGATCGGGAAATTGAAGCGCCGGTAGTGCGGGCGGGCGCCGATCGCGACCGCGATGTTGTTGGCCAGCACCAGGTGCAGCATCTCGTCGGTGGCGATCGCGATGATCTCGCGGCGCCAGCGCTGCACGGCGGCGAGTTCGTCGGGCTCGAGCCCCTCGTCGGCGTGCTGCTTCAGCGAGAACGCCGCATAGAGGTAGGTGCACATCAGGCAGTGCTCGATCTCGGCGGCCTCGGCGAGCATGCCGACGAGCTGGGCGCGGTGGGAGGCGGGGGTCATGGCCGGCAGCATGCCGGGGAGGGCGCCGCGATGCAAGGGCGCCGCGCGAGAGCCCGACTGCTACGCTCGTGCGATGAACCCACCTCCGCTCTGGCAGGCCTCGGTGCCTGTCTTCCTGCGCTACCTGGAACGGCTGCGCCGCTGGCTCGACCTGGCGCAGGCCCACGCGCCCGGGCCGGACGCCGAACGGCTGCTCGGCGCGCGGCTGGCCGACGACATGAACCCGTTGGCGACGCAGGTCGTCATCGCGGCGAACTTCGCGTTGCGCGCCTGCCATCCGCTTGCGGGGCTGCCGGTTCCTTCGCCGGGCGAGCCCGGCCCCGGCTTTGACGGGCTGCGGGCGCTGGTCGATCGCGTGACGGCGATGGTGCGCGAGCTGCCGCAGGAGCGGTTCGACGGCGCCGAATCACGCCTGCTGGAGAGCCAGGCTGGCGACGCGCTGGTGCGCCTGCCGGCCACCGAGTTCCTGCAGCACTACGCGCTGCCGAACTTCTTCTTCCACCTGACGACCGCGTACGCGATCCTGCGCAGCCGGGGCGTGCCGATCGGCAAGGCAGATTTCGATGGCCTGCATGCCTATCCGCCGGCCGGCAGCGACGGCGCCGGGGCGGCCGACGAGCGCCGTGCCGAAGAGCTCCGCGAGATCGAACGTTCGCGGCTGCGCGCGCTGGTCGACGGCGACATCCCGCTCGCCCGGCGCCTGCATGCGCCGCAGTTCCAGCTCGTCACGCCGGCCGGCAGCGCGTTCACCCGCGACGAGTACCTCGGCCGGATCGAGCGGCGCGAGCTTCGCTACCTGCGTTGGGAGCCTGGTGCGATCGAGGTCCGCCTCCATGCCGACAGCGCGGTGCTGCGCTACCAGGCCACGYTGGCCTTCGAGCCGGACTCGCCGTTCCGGTGCTGGCACATCGATGCGTACGAGCGTATCGACGGCCGCTGGCAGGTGGTGTGGTCGCAGGCCACGGCGATCAAGCCCTGATCCCCGCGCGGCCCTGTCTCGTAGCCCGGATGGCAATCCGGGGTCTTCGCGTGTTGCCACGATCCCGGATTGAAATCCGGGCTACCGTCAATTGGCCCCCGCGTCCTTCCACCCACCCCCCAGCGCCTTGTACAGCGTCACCAGGTTCTGCGCCTGCAGCGTCTGCACCTGCACCACCGCCTGCTGCGCGGTGAACAGCGAGCGCTGCGCATCCAGCACGTCGAGGTAGCTCGCCGCGCCGTTGCGGTAGCGCAGGTCGGCCAGCCGGTAGCGCGCCTGCTCGGCATCGGCCTGCGCGCGCTGCGCCCGCGCCTGCTCGCCGAGCGTCGCGCGGCCGGCCAGTGAATCGGAGACCTCGCGGAACGCGGTCTGGATCGCCTTCTCGTACTGCGCCAGCGCGATCTCGCGGCCCACCTTCACGCTGTCGAGGTTGGCCTTGTTGCGTCCCGCGTCGAAGATCGGCAGCGTCGCCTGCGGCTGGAAGCTCCAGCCGAACGAGCCGCTCTTGAACAGCCCCGACAGCTCGCTGCTCACCGAACCGACCAGCCCGGTCAGCGTGATGCGCGGGAAGAACGCCGCGCGCGCCGCGCCGATGTTGGCGTTGGCCGCGATCAGCTGCTGCTCGGCCGCGCGCACGTCGGGCCGGCGGTTCAGCAGGTCCGACGGCAGGCCGGCCGGCACCTCCGGCAGCACCTGGTCGGCCACCAGCGGCACGCCCGCCGGCAGGTCGTCCGGCAGCGCCTGCCCGAGCAGCAGCACCAGCGCGTTCTCGTCCAGCGCGCGCTGGCGCGTCTGCTGCGCAAGCGACACGCGGGCCGCCTCGAGCAGCGATTCGGCCTGCCGCAGGTCGAGCTCCGAACTCGCGCCGTTGTCGAACTTCAGCCGCGTGAGCTTCTGCGAATCCTCTCGCGTCTTCAGCGTCTGCTTCGTCACCTCGAGCAGCTCGTCGTCGGCCAGCAGGTTGAAGTACCCGTTGGCAACCGACGCGATCAGGCTGATCTGCACCGCCTTGCGCGTCTCCTCGGTGGCCAGGTACTGCGCGAGCGCCGCCTGGCTCAGGCTGCGCACCCGGCCGAACAGGTCGAGCTCGTACGACGAGACCGCCAGGCCCACGCTGTAGGTGCTGGTGATCGTGTCGGGCCCGGCCGTCTGGCGCAGGCCGCTGGCGGCCGCATTGACCGTCGGCCATTCGTCGGCACGCCTGATCTGGTAGGCCGCGCGCACCTGCTCGATGTTCAGCACTGCGACGCGCAAGTCGCGGTTGTTCTTCAGCGCGAGCTCGATCAACCGCTTCAGGCGCTCGTCGGCGAAGTAGCTCTGCCATTCGACGTCGCTCGCCTTCGGGCCGGGGCGCGGGGTCGTCGCCTCGCCGGCGAACGAGCCGGGCACCGGCGCCGGCGGGCGCTCGTAGGTCGGGATCATCGTGCAGCCGGCCGCGAGCAGAGCGCTGGCCATCAGGGCCAGGGCAGGGGCCGGGCCGCGCAGCAGCCGGGGGCTTCGGGAATCACTCATGGGAACCATCCTTCGGCGTGCCATTCAGTTCATGCGCGTACATGCGGCGCTGCCGCTCGCTGCCCTTGAAGATGCGGCGCACCACGACGAAGAACACCGGCACGAAGAACACCGCCAGCAGCGTCGCGCTGAACATGCCGCCCATCACGCCGGTGCCGATCGCGCGCTGGCTCGCCGAGCCCGCGCCCGACGCGACCACCAGCGGCAGCACGCCGAGGATGAAGGCCATCGAGGTCATCAGGATCGGCCGGAAGCGCAGGTGCGCCGCTTCCAGCACCGATTCGACCACCCCCTTGCCCTGCGCATGCAGGTCCTTCGCGAACTCGATGATCAGCACCGCGTTCTTCGCGCTCAGGCCGATCACCGTGATCAGGCCGACCTTGAAGTAGATGTCGTTCTCCAGGCCGCGGAAGGTGGCCGCCAGCACGACACCCAGCACGCCCAGCGGCACCACCAGGATCACCGACAGCGGGATCGACCAGCTCTCGTACAGCGCCGCCAGGCACAGGAACACCGCGAGCAGCGAGAAGCCGAGCAGGATGAACGCGGTCGAGCCCGACAGCTTCTCCTCGCGCGACTGGCCGGTCCACTCGAACGCGAAGCCCGGCGGCAGCTGGCCCGCGAGCCTCTCCATCTCGGCCATCGCCTCGCCGGTGCTGCGGCCGTGCGCGGCGTCGCCGGCCAGCCGCATCGTCGGGTAGCCGTTGTAGCGGATGGTCTGCACCGGGCCGCTGATCCAGCGCGTCGTCGCGAACGCCGACAGCGGCACCGGCTGCCCCTTGCTGTTCAATGCGTTCAGGCGCAGCAGGTCGTCCGGCTGCATGCGTGCCGGCGCATCGGCCTGCACCACCACGCGCTGCAGGCGGCCGGCGTTCGGGAAGTCGTTGATGTACGCCGAACCCAGCGCGGTCGAGAGGGTCGAGTTGATCGAATCGAAGCTCACGCCCAGCGCGTTCGCCTTGTCGCGGTCGACGTCGATCTGCAGCTGCGACGCGTCTTCCAGCCCGTCGGGGCGCACGCCCGCGACGATCTTGCTCTGCCCCGCGAGGCCCAGCAACTGGTTGCGTGCCGCCAGCAGCGCCGCGTGGCCGTTGCCGCCGCGGTCCTGCAGCCGGAAGGCGAAGCCGGACGAGGTGCCCAGCTCGGGGATCGGCGGCGGGCTGAGCGGGAAGATGAACGCATCGCGCACGCCCATCAGCGCGCCGAACGCGCGGCCGGCCAGCGCCTGCGCCGAATGCTGCGCCCCCTTGCGTTCGTCCCAGTCCTTCAGCGTCACGAAGGCGAGGCCGGCGTTCTGGCCCTGGCCCGAGAAGCTGAAGCCCAGCACGCCGACCATGCTCTGCACTTCCGGCTGCTTCAGGATGAAGCCCTCGACCTGCTGCATCACCTCGACCGTGCGGTTCACCGTCGCACCCGGCGGCAGCTGCACGTTGACGATGATGTAGCCCTGGTCCTCGGCCGGCAGGAACGACGCCGGCAGGCGCGAGAAGGTCCAGCCCACCGCGGCGATGATCGCCGCGTAGATGATCAGGAAGCGGCCGGCGCGCTTGAGGATCTTCGCGACCCAGCCTTCGTAGCCCTTCGCGGTGCGGGCGAAGCCGCGGTTGAACCAGCCGAAGAAGCCGGTCTTCTCGTGGTGGTGGCCGGCCTCGACCGGCTTCAGCAGCGTCGCGCACAGCGCCGGTGTGAGCGACAGCGCCATGAAGGCCGACAGCGCGATCGACGCCACCATCACCGCCGAGAACTGGCGGTAGATGTTGCCGATCGAGCCGGCGAAGAACGCGAGCGGCACGAACACCGAGATCAGCACCACCGTCACGCCGACGATCGCGCCGGAGATCTGGCCCATCGCCTTGCGGGTGGCCTCGCGTGGCGACAGCCCCTCCTCGCTCATGATGCGCTCGACGTTCTCGACCACGACGATCGCATCGTCCACCACGATGCCGATCACCAGCACCATGCCGAACATCGTCAGCACGTTGATCGAGAAGCCGAGCCCGAGCAGCACGCCGAAGGTGCCCAGCAGCGCGATCGGCACGACCAGTGTCGGGATCACCGTGTAGCGCCAGTTCTGCAGGAACAGGTACATCACGACGAACACCAGCGCGACCGCCTCGAGCAGCGTCTCCACCACCTGCGAGATCGAGATCTTCACGAAGCGCGAGCTGTCGTACGGCACGCTGTACTTGACGCCCTGCGGGAAGTAGCGCGAGAGCTCGTCCATGCGCTTGCGGATGGCGGTCGCGGTGGCCAGCGCATTGCCGCTCGGCGAGAGCTGCACGCCGATGCCGGTCGACGGCTTGCCGTTCAGGCGCGCCGAGGTGGCATAGGTCTGCGCGCCCAGCTCGATGCGGGCGACGTCCCGCAGGCGCACGGTGGAGCCGTCGGCGTTGGCGCGCAGCACGATGTTGCCGAACTGCTCGACGTTGCTCAGCTGGCCGTTGACGACCACGGTCGCGAAGATCGACTGCCCCGGCAGGTTCGGCAGGTCGCCGATGGTGCCGGACGAGACCTGTGCGTTCTGCGTGCGGATCGCGGTGGCGACGTCGGCGGCCGACAGGTTGAAGCCGACCAGCTTCGCCGGGTCGATCCAGACCCGCATCGCGCGCTCGGTGCCGAACAGCTGGGCCTGGCCGACGCCGGGGATGCGCTGGATCTCGGGCAGCACGGTGCGCGACGCGTAGTCGCCGAGCGCGATCGGGTCGTAGGCCGGGTTCTCGGACGAGAGGATCGTGAACAGCAGGAAGTTCGAACGCGCCTTGTCGACCCGCACGCCCTGCTGCGTGACGGCCGACGGCAGGCGCGGCGCGGCGCGGCTCAGCCGGTTCTGCACGTCGACCTGCGCCAGGTCCGGGTTGGTGCCGGGCTCGAAGCTGATCGTGATCGAGCCGGTGCCGTTGGCCTGGCTGACCGACTCCATGTAGAGCAGGCCGGGCGAGCCGTTCATTTCCTGCTCGATGACGCTGATCACGCTGTCCTCGAGCGTCTGCGCCGAGGCACCGGGGTAGGTGGCCGACACGACGATGGAGGGCGGTGCGACCGGCGGGTACTGCGAGATCRGCAGCTGCGTGATCGCCACGCTGCCGAGCACGATGATGAACAGCGCGATCACCCACGCGAAGATGGGGCGATCGATGAAGAACTTGGCCATGGAGGAAGGCTCGCTGGTTCTGTCTTTTGGGTGGCCGGGGTCAGCTGCCGGAGGCGGCCGATGCAGGCGCGGATGCTGCGGCGGCCGACGCCGCGCGTGGCTGCCACGGCACCGGCTTCACCGGGCCCGGGCCGCGCAGCTTCTGGAAGCCGTCGACCATCACCTGCTCACCGGGCTTCAGGCCGTCGGTGACGAGCCACTGGCCGTCCTGCGCGGCCGAGCCGATCTTGATCGGGCGCGGCGCGACCTTGCCGTCGGCGCCGACCACCATCACGGTGTCGCCCTGGTTGCTGCGCGTGACGGCCTGCTGCGGCAGCGCGATCGCGCCGTCGACCTGCGCCTGCTCGAGCCGCACGCGCACGTACATGCCGGGCAGCAGCAGGCCGTCGGCGTTCGGCACCTCGGCGCGCAGCGTGATCTGGCCCGAGGTCGCATCGACCGTCAGGTCGGAGAACAGCAGCTTGCCGGGCTTCGCGTACTCGGTGCCGTCTTCCAGCACGATGCGCACGATCGCGGCCTCGCCGCCGGCGGCGCGCTTGAGCTTGCCGGCCTCGAGGGCCTTGCGCAGCTTCAGCGTCTCGGTGGTGGACTGCGTGAAGTTCACGTACATCGGGTTGATCTGCTGCACCACGGCCAGCTGGGTCGCCTCGCCCTGGCCGACCAGCGCGCCTTCGGTCACCAGCGCGCGGCCGATGCGGCCCGCGATCGGCGAGGTGACGGCCGCGTAGCCGAGGTTGATCTGCGCGGTCTGCAGCGCGGCGCGCGCCGACGCGACATCGGCCTCGGCCGACTTCTGCGCGGCCACCGCGTTGACGAAGTCCTGCTTGCTGATCGCGTTCGCCTCGATCAGCGGCTTGTAGCGCTCGGCCTGCGCGGTGGCCTGCGTCAGGTTGGCCTGCGCGCGGGCGAGCGCGGCCTGGGCGCTCTGCTGGCTCGCGACGTACGGCGCGGAATCGATCTGGAACAAGGCCTGCCCGGCCTTCACGTCGCTGCCTTCGCGGATC
>NZ_JBFUFP010000072.1:0-12190 GCF_056403375.1 Rhizobacter sp. P2_H2 | reverse complement strand
CTTCAGCAGCGCGCGGGCCTTGTCGGGGTTGTACGGGTTCACGCCGGTCAGGTCGATGTAGCCGGCGTCGCTCGGCACCATGTGGCTGCCGATCGGCGCGCCCTGGCCTTCCATCGCGCCGGCGATCACCGCCTTGCGGTCGATGGCCATCGCGATCGCGCGGCGCACGCGCACGTCGTCGAAGGGCTTGCGCTTGTTGTTGATCGCGACGAGGGTCTTGCCCTCGGTGCCGCCGATCGCGACCGTGAAGCGCGGGTCGTTCTGGAACTGCACCAGGCTTTGCGCGGCCTGGAAGCGCGGGAACGCGTCGACGTCGCCGGCCAGCAGCGCGGCCGATTGAGCGGCCGGGTCGTTGATGATGCGAAAGCTCACCTTCTTCAGCTTGATCGCGGCGGCGTTGCGGTAGCCGTCCCAGCGCGACAGCACCACCGCGGCGCCGCGCGACCAGCTCTCGAAGCGGAACGGGCCGGTGCCGATCGGGCGGGTGGCGGTGGTGGCGGCGCTCTTCGGGTCGAGGATCACCGCGGTGTTCTCGCCGAGGCGGAACAGCAGGTTGCCGTCRGCCTTCGCGAGCACCAGCATCACTGTCTGCGCATCGGGCGTCTCGATGCGGGTGATGTTGTCRAACACCGTCTTCTTGGCCTTGTTGGTGCTGCCCTCGGCGCGGGCGCGCTCGAAGCTGAACTTGACGTCGGACGCGTCGAAGGCCTCGCCGTCATGGAACTTCACGCCCTTCTTCAGCTTGAAGGTGTAGAGCCGGCCGTCGGGGTCGATGCTCCAGCTGTCGGCCAGCAGCGGCGTCACGCTGCCGTCGACGTTGATCTTGGTCAGGCCCTCGAGCACGTTGTAGTGGACGATCTCGCCGATCGACGCCGCCGCCGAGGTGGTCGGATCGAGCCCGGGCGGCTCCAGCGTGATGCCGATGACGGCGCTGTCCTTGCGGGACTGGGCTGCGGCGAGCGTCGCGGCGCACAACAGCAGCGTGGCGGTGGTCTTGAGGGCTGGATGCATCGGAAGATGGTAGCCCGGAAGTCGCTACGCGGCGGCGACCAGCGCGCGGGTGTACGGGTGCTGCGGCGACCGGAACACCTCGTCCGACGCCCCGCGCTCGACCACCTCGCCGCCGCGCATCACCAGCACCTCCTCGCACAGGTGGTCGACCACCGCGAGGTCGTGGCTGATCAGCAGGTAGGTCATGCCGAAGCGCTGCTGCAGGTCGGTCATCAGGTTCAGCACCTGCGCTTGCACAGAGACGTCGAGCGCGCTGACCGGCTCGTCGGCGACGATCAGTTTCGGCCGCGTCACCAGCGCCCGCGCGATCGCGATGCGCTGGCGCTGGCCGCCGGAGAACTCGTGCGGATGCCGCGCGGCATCCGACGCCCGCAGCCCGACCGCCTCCAGCGCCTCGGCCACCTGCCCGACCGCATCAGGCGTACCGTCGGGCAGCGGCTCGGCGACGATGCGCCCGACCCGCTGCCGCGGATCGAGCGACCCGTACGGATCCTGGAACACCATCTGGAAATCGCGCCGCGCCGCGCGCAACCCGGCCGGCGCCAGCGCATTCAGGTCGCGGCCGTCGAACAGCACCCGGCCGCTGCTCGGCGGCTCCAGCGCCATCGCGATGCGCGCGAGCGTCGACTTGCCCGAGCCCGATTCGCCGACGATCCCGAGGTTGCACCCGGCCCGCACCGCCAGGCTCACGCCGCGCAGCGCGTCGACCACCGGCGCCGGCTGCAGCAGCCGTTCGCGCGGCAGCGTGTAGCGCCGCGTCACCTGCTCCAGCGCAAGCAGCGGCGCCTCGCCGACCCCGGCGCTCACGTCAACAGTTGGCGCGCCGCGAGGCTGCGCATCAGCGCGGTCAGCCCGAAGCGCCACGGCGCGATCTCGTCGCAGCGGCGCACCCGGTTCACCAGCGCACCGAACGCCGGCGACGAGACCGTGACCACGTCGCCCACCACGTGCGTGAAGCCCTGGCCCGGGCCCAGCCGGTCCTGCGTCGGCGCGAGCATGGTGCCGAGGAACAGCATCAGCCCGTCCGGGTACTGGTGGTGCGGGCCGATCGCCTGCGCCGCCAGGTCGAGCGGATCGCGGCTGATCTTCGCGAGCGTGTCGCGGCCCTCGACGCGGAAACCGTCCGGCCCCGCCACATGCAGCGCGATCTCGCAGCGGCGCAGGTCGTCGATGCCGAAGTGCGCGTCGAACAGCCGGATGAACGGCGCCATCGCGCACGAGGCGTTGTTGTCCTTGGCCTTGCCCAGCAGCAGCGCGCTGCGGCCCTCGAAATCGCGCAGGTTCACGTCGTTGCCGAGCGTCGCGCCGCGCACCCGGCCGCGGCTGTCGATCGCGAGCACCACCTCGGGCTCCGGGTTGTTCCACGACGAGCCGGGGTGCAGCCCGACATCGGCGCCGGTCCCCACCGCGGCCATCGGCGGCGCCTTCGTGAACACCTCGGCGTCCGGCCCGATGCCCACCTCCAGGTACTGCGACCAGGCGCCCTGCGCGATCAGCACCTCCTTGACCTGGGCCGCCTGCGGCGAGCCGGGCACGATGCCGGCCAGGTTGTCGCCGAGGATGCCGGTCAGCGAGCGGCGGATCTTGTCGGCGCGCGAGGCATCGCCGCGCGCCTGCTCCTCGATCACCCGCTCCAGCAGGCTCGCGATGAAGGTGACGCCGCTCGCCTTCACCGGCTGCAGGTCGCACGGCGCCATCAGCCAGGCCTGGGTGCCGTCGCGCAGCGATTCGTCGCTGTTGGCGAGCGCCGCCTCGTACGACGCGATGCGCGGCGCCTGCCCGGTGCGCAGCGCCGACTGCACCGAGAACACCGGGTCGTCGAGTTCCAGCAGCTGGCTGCTGGTGGCAGCGACGGTGGACAAATCGTGCAGGTCATCGCCGGTCAGCGTGACCAGCGTCGGCCCGCTGCCGGGCACCCACAGGCGGCCGACCAGCGTGGCGTGCCGGGCGTCGTGGGGCAGCGATTCGGCGACGGGCATCGGCAGGGGGGGAAAGTGGAGGGTCATGGAGGCTCTCGACAGGGTTGGCAGGGTGGCGGCGTTGACAGGGCAGAAGGGTTTGTCCCGCTGAAGCTTTCGGGGCAGGCGCTTACGATGAGAATCCGCGCTGTCCCACGAAGACACGAAGGAAGTCCCGATGCTCAAGACGATATCGCCGCTGCTCACGCCCGACGCGCTGCACGCGCTGGCCAGCATGGGCCACGGCGACGATCTGGCGATTGTGGACGCGAATTTCCCCGCCGCCCAGGTGGCCCGCCAGTCCGGTGCGCGGCTGGTGCAGATCACCGGCGCCGACGCGCCGGCCGTGCTGGCGGCGTTGCTGCCGCTGTTCCCGCTCGACACCTTCGTGCCGCAATGCGCCTGGACGATGCAGGTGGTGGGTGATTCCCGCGCCGTGCCGCCGCCGGTGGCCGAATTCCGCAAGCTGCTGCACACCGCCGGCGAGCGCGAGCCGGCCACGCTGGAGCGCTTCGCGTTCTACGAGCAGGCGCAGCGCGCCTTCCTGATCCTGCGCAGCGGCGAGCAGCGCAAGTACGGCAACCTGATCCTGCGCAAGGGGGTGGTGTCCACCGACTGACGTTTTCCATCGGGTCTGGCGCGAGGGGAGCCGCGCCGTCATCGCTCCCACTGACGGGAGAAGACCATGACGATTCCTGCCGCATCCGCCTCGTTCCACGGCATCTGGCCGGCGCTGCTGACGCCGCTGAAGCCCGACCTCGGCATCGACCTGCACCGCTTCGGGCTGCACGCCCGCTCGCTGATCCACGCCAAGGGTTGCGGCGGCGTCGTGCCGTTCGGCACCACCGGTGAGGGGCCGGCGTTCTCGGTCGCCGAGCGCCGCGACGCGGTCGACGCGCTGGTCGGCGAAGGGGTGCCGGGGTCGCAGATCCTGGTGTCGACCAGCTGCGCCGCGCTGCCCGACACGCTGGCGCTGACGCGCCATGCGCTCGGCATCGGCGCGCACGGCTGCCTGATGATGCCGCCGTTCTACCTGAAGGGCGGTGGCCACCAGGTGACCGACCAGGGCGTGATCGACAGCTACCGCCAGGTGATCGACGGCGCGGCCGACGACCGGCTGCGGCTGTACCTGTACCACATCCCCCAGGTCAGCGGCGTCGGGCTGTCGCGCAAGGTCGTCGAGACGCTGAAGCGGCTGTACCCGCAGACCATCGTCGGCATCAAGGACAGCAGCGGCGACACCGCGCACACGCTGGCGCTGGCCGATGCGTTCAACGAGACGCTGATGGTGACCGCCGGCCACGAGCCCGACCTGCCCGAGCTGGCCCGCCGCGGCAGCACCGGCGCCATCAGCGGGCTGGCCAACTTCATGCCGCACGTGGTGCAGCGGCTGGCCGGCCGGCCCGATGCGCCGAACACCCCGCACGACGTGTCGCGCGTGCGGCTGCTGCTGGCGATGCTCGGCCCTTACGCGCTGACACCCGCTTTGAAGGGCATCATGTCGGCCCTGAGCGGCGAACCCGGCTGGTTGCGGGTGCGCGCGCCGCTGGTGGCGCTGACGCTCGACCAGATGCACACGCTGCAGCATGCGCTGAAGCCGATCGCGCTGGACCTCGACGTCGACTGAGACTGATCCGAACAAGGAAGCTGGAGACTGCATGATTGTTGATTCACGGCGCCGCCGCCTGGCGGCCGGCCTGGTGTTGTCCGGCGCGGGGTTGTCGGGCGTGTCTGCGCCGTGGGCGCGTGCCGCCGGCAAGACGCTGCTGCGCATCTCGACCCCCGCGGTGCCGGACGACTGGCACGCGAAGATGTGGACGGTCTTCAACGAGACGCTCCAGCAGTCGGCCCCCGGCGAGTTCGAGGTGCAGGTCAACCTGAACGCGGCGCTGTTCAAGCAGGGCACCGAGCCGGCGGCGATGGCGCGCGGCAACCTGGAACTGGCGTCGATCTCGGCCTTCGACATCGCGAAGCTGCTGCCGGAGTTCTCGATCTTCACCGCCGGCTACATGCTGCGCGACCCGCAGCACCAGCAGAAGGTGTTCAACGGGCCGATCGGCGACGAGGTGTTCCAGCGCGTCTCCGACAAGCTCGACGTGACGGTGCTCGCCACGGCCTACCTCGGCACGCGCCAGCTCAACCTGCGCGACACGCGCAAGGTGATGGTGCCGGCCGACCTGAAGGGCGTGAAGCTGCGCATGCCGGGCTCGAAGGACTGGCTGTTCCTCGGCGAGGCGCTGGGGGCCACGCCGACGCCGCTGGCCTTCGGCGAGGTCTACCTGGGCCTGAAGACCGGCACCATCGACGGCCAGGACAACCCGCTCTCCACCGTGCGCGCCGCCAAGTTCTACGAGGTGACGAAGCAGCTGGTGCTGACGGGCCACCTGGTCGACGGCCTGTTCATCGCGGTCGCCAACAAGACCTGGAACGCGGCGAACCCGGCGCAGCGCCAGAAGCTGAAGGCGGCGGCGCAGGCGGCGGCGCGCTGGAACAACGAGAACCGCCTGAAGGAAGAGGCGCAGCTGGTCGACTTCTTCCGGCAGCAAGGCCTGCAGGTGACGACGCCCGACGTGGCCGCGTTCCGCCGCACGGTGCAGCAGGCGTATGCCGCGTCGGAGCAGGCGAAGTCGTGGCCGAAGGGGATGCTCGAGCGCATCAACGGGGTCGCCTGATGCGCAGCTGGCTGAAACGCGGCGCCGAGGCGGTCGGCGGCGGTCTCTTCGTGCTGCTGTTCCTCGTGTTCCTGGTGCAGATCGTCGCGCGCTTCGGCTTCGACCGGCCGCTGCCGTGGACCGACGAGCTGGCGGTGGTGCTGTACGTCTGGGTGATCCTGTGGTCGACCGCGTTCGTCGTGCCGCAGCGCGAGCACGTGGCCTTTGACCTGGTCTACAACGCGATGCCGGCCGGTGTGCGGCGGGTGTTCCGCGGCCTCGCGGCGCTGCTGTTCGGCGGCCTCGCGCTGTGGGCGCTGCCGGCCAGCTGGGACTACATCCGGTTCATGGCGCGCGAGGGCACGCCGGTGCTCGGGCTGCCGTTCATGGCGGTGTTCCTGCCGTTCGCGCTGATGCTGGTGGGGGTGGTGGCGCGCAGCGCGCACACGCTGTGGCGCATCGCACGCGGGCTCGACCATGAGTTGAGCGGCGAGGTAAAGGCATGACGGCGGCGCTGTGGGCGCTGATCGGCGTGCTGGTCGCCGGCTTCGTGCTGCGCGCGCCGATCGGCTTCTCGATGATCGGCAGCGGCATCGCCTACCTGGTCGTCAAGGGGCAGGACGTCGGCCTCGCGGCCGAGCAGGTGCTGAACGGGCTCTACAACAGCTACGTGCTGCTGGCGGTGCCGCTGTTCATCTTCGCGGCCAACCTGATGAATGCCGGCACCATCAGCGAGCGCATCTTCGACTTCTGCCGCATCCTGGTCGGGCGGCTGCGTGGCGGGCTGGCCCAGGTCGACATCCTGGTCAGCGTGGTGTTCTCCGGCATGAGCGGCAGCGCGATCGCCGATGCGGCCGGGCCGGGGCTGGTGACGATCCGCCAGATGCTGAAGAAGCCGGAGTACACGCCCGGTTTCGCCGGCGCGGTGGTGGTGGCGAGCGCGACGCTCGGGCCGATCATCCCGCCGTCGATCCCGATGGTGATCTATGCGCTGGTGTCGGGCAGCTCGGTCGGCGCGCTGTTCCTCGGCGGCGTGGTGCCGGGCGTGCTGATGGCGCTGCTGATGATGGGCGTGGTGCAGGTCATCGCGACGCGGCGCAACATGCCGCGCGAGGACAAGGTGCCGCTGCGCGAGTGGCCGGCCATCCTGTGGCGCGGCGCGCTGCCGCTGTCGCTGCCGGTGCTGCTGCTGACGGGCATCTACACCGGCATCTTCACGCCCACCGAGGCAGCCGCGGTGGCGGCCTTGCATGCGCTGGTGCTGGCCGGCGTCGTCTACCGCGCGCTCAGCTGGCGCACGCTGTGGGGTGTGGTGATGGAGTCGACGCGTTCGAGCGCGGTGATCACGATGATCCTGGCCGGCGCGTTCATGATGAACTACGCGTTCACCGCCGAGGGCGTGCCGCAGTCGCTCGCGGCGTGGATGGCGGGCTTCGACCTCGGGCGCACCTCGTTCCTGCTGCTGGTGAACCTGCTGTTCCTGGTGCTCGGCTGCTTCATGGACATCTCGGTGCTGCTGCTGGTGTTCGTGCCGATCCTGCTGCCGATGGTGAAGTCGCTGGGCATCGACCTGGTGCACTTCGGCGTGGTGATCGTGCTGAACATGATGATCGGGCTGATCCACCCGCCGTTCGGCATGCTGCTGTTCGTGACCAACGCGCTGACCGGCATCCCGATCCGCGACATGCTGCGCGAGGGCTGGCTGTTCATCGTGATGCTCTTGCTGCTGCTGCTGGCGATGACGCTGTTCCCGCAGATCGTGCTGTGGCTGCCGCAGTCGATGGGGTACCGCTGACGGCGTCGATCCTGATGCACCGCGCGGCGTGATCGCCACCCACGCCGACAGGCGTTGGCAAGCCCGCCCGGCAGGCCTCTACCACCCACCCGCAGCGATCCGCGAACGGGCACCCCGCCGGCCACTCGCCCAGCGCAGGCACCCTCCCCGGGATCGTTGCGAGCCGCGCTCCCCGCGGCGCCCCCAGCCGCGGCCGCGCGCCGACCAGCCCGCGGGTGTACGGATGCGCCGGCGCCGCCAGCACCTGCGCGCCCGGGCCCTCCTCGACCACCGTTCCGCCATACATCACCAGCACGCGCTCGACACTGCGCGCCATCAGGTCGAGGTCGTGCGAGATCAGCAGCAAGGCCATGCCGCTGTCGGCGACCAGCGCGCCGATCAGCGCGAGGATCTCGCGCTGCAGCGTCGCGTCGAGCGCGGTGGTCGGCTCGTCGGCGATCAGCAGCTCGGGCCCGCAGGCCAGTGCCGTCGCGATCATCACGCGCTGGCGCTGCCCGCCCGACAGCTGGTGCGGCCGCGCATCGAGCCGCTGCGCCGCCTGCGGCAACTGCACGCGGTCGAGCAGGCGCAGCGCCTCGGCGCGCGCGCTGCGCGCGTCCAGCCCGCGGTGCACGCGCAGCGGTTCCGACACCGTGCGCCACAGCGGCTGCAGCGGGTCGAGCGCCGTCATCGGCTCCTGGAACACCATCGCGATGCGCCGCCCGCGCAAGCCGCACAGCGCCGCATCGTCGAGGCCCACCAGCTCCTGCCCGTCGAAGCGGATGCTGCCGCCCGCACGCGCCGCGTCCGGCAGCAGGCCCATCAGCGCCAGCGCCGTCATCGACTTGCCGCAACCGCTCTCGCCGATCAGGCCCAGCGTGCGGCCACGCGCCAGCGTGAAGTCGACCCCGCGTACCGCCTCCACCGGCCCGTGTGCCGACGGCAGGCTCACGCGCAGGTCGCGGACCTCCAGCAGCGCGCCCGTCATCGGCGCTGCCCCTCGAGGCGCGGGTCCAGCAGGTCGCGCAGCCCGTCGCCGACCAGGTTCAGCCCCAGCACCGCGAGCGCGATCGCGATGCCCGGGTACAGCGCCAGGTGCGGCGCCTGGTACATCATCTCCTGCGCCTCGTTCAGCATGCGTCCCCAGCTCGGCTGCGGTGGCCGCACGCCCAGGCCCAGGTAGCTGAGCGCCGCCTCGGCCAGGATCGCGACCGCGAACTGGATCGTCACCTGCACGATCAGCGGCGCCGCGATGTTCGGCAGCACGTGGTCGAGCGTGATCTGCCGGCGGCTGCGCCCGCAGGCGCGCGC
This sequence comes from Rhizobacter sp. P2_H2, assembly GCF_056403375.1. Classification (NCBI taxonomy): domain Bacteria; kingdom Pseudomonadati; phylum Pseudomonadota; class Betaproteobacteria; order Burkholderiales; family Sphaerotilaceae; genus Rhizobacter; species Rhizobacter sp. P2_H2. The sequence continues at coordinate 3,485 of NZ_JBFUFP010000072.1, read as the reverse complement.
GGCCAGCACGAAATCGCGCGACCACACCGCGCCGGCGGCCGAGCGGCTGATGCGCGCGAACACCGCCGCGTTGAACACCGCGATCGCCGCCACCGCGGTGACGATTCCCGGCCCGGCCAGCGCGGCCAGCATCAGCGCGGTCAGCAGCGCCGGGAACGCGAAGCTGAAATCGGCGCTGCGCATCAGCAGCGCATCGAGCCAGCCGCGCCGGGCCGCGCCGAGCAGGCCGATCGCCGTGCCGAGCAGCGCGCCGGTCCCGACCGCGGCCACGCCGACCAGCAGCGAGGTGCGCGCGCCGGCGATCAGCAGCGACGCGATGTCGCGCCCCAGGCTGTCGGTGCCGAGCCAGTGCGCGGCGGACGGCAGCAGCAGCTTGTTCGGGATGTCGATCTCGGTCGGCGGGTAGGGCGTCCAGACGAGTGACAGCCCCACCGCGGCGAGCCACAGCCCGACCAGCACGCAGCCGGCGACGAAGCTCGGGTGGCGTTTCATCGATGGATTGCCTTCAGCCGCGGATCGATCGCGACCAGCACCAGGTCGACCGCGAAGTTGATCGCGATCACCGCGGCGGCGAACAGCATCACCACGTTCTGCACCACCAGCAGGTCGCGGTTCGCGATCGCCTGGAACACCAGCAGCCCGAGTCCGGGCAGCGCGAACACCTTCTCGACGACGATCGCGCCGGTCAGCAGGTTCGCGAACTGCAGCCCCATCACCGTGAGCACCGGCACCAGCGCGTTGCGCAGCACATGCCGCCACAGCACCGCGCGCCGGCCGAGGCCCTGCGCGCGCGCGCTGCGCACGAAATCCTCGCGCATCACCTCGAGCACCGCGCTGCGCGTCACGCGCGCGAGGATCGCGGCCTGCACCGCGGCCAGCGCGACGGCCGGCAGCAGCAGCGAGCGCAGCGCCGCGGCCGGGCCTTCGTCCCAGCCGGCAAATCCGCCCGCGGGAAACCACTGCAGCTTCACCGCGAACACCAGGATCAGCAGGATCGCGAACCAGAAACTCGGCACCGCCATGCCGAGCTGGCTGAAGGCCATCACGCCGGCATCGCCGAGCCGGCGGTGGCGCGATGCGGCGAACACGCCGAGTGCCAGCGCGAACACCGTCGTCAGCACCACGGCGATCAGTGCGAGCGGCACGGTGACGAGCAGCCGCTCGGCCAGCAGCTCGGCGATCGGCGCGTCGTACGCGACGCTGCGGCCCAGCTCGCCGCTCGCCAGGCCGCGCAGCCAGTGGCCGTAGCGCACGAGCGGCGGCTGGTCGAGCCCGAGCTGCTGCGCCAGCGCCGCGGCCGCCTCCGGCGTCGCGCCGGTCTCCAGCCGGACGTCGACCGCGCTGCCCGGCAGCAGCGCGAGCACCGCGAAGATCAACGCCGAGGCCGCCAGCAGCGTGGCGATGAAGGCGGCGCAGCGCTGGATCAGGAAGACGCTGATGGGCGCGGCCTCAGAGGGTGAAGATCTTGCCGGGGTTCATGATGTTCTTCGGGTCGAGCGCGCGCTTGACGGTGCGCATCATGTCGACCGCGCCGGCACCCGCCTCGCTGACCAGGAAGCCCATCTTGTGCAGCCCGATGCCGTGCTCGCCGGTGCAGGTGCCGTCCAGCCGCAGCGCGCGCTGCACCAGCTGCAGGTTCAGCCGCTCGGCGGTCTCGCGCTCCTCCGGCTTGTCGGGGTCGATCAGGTAGGCGAGGTGGAAGTTGCCGTCGCCGACGTGGCCGACGATGTAGTACATCAGCCCCGAAGCCTCGACCTCGGCGACGCTCTCGTTGATGCACTCGGCCAGCCGCGAGATCGGCACGCAGGTGTCGGTGGTCACGGTGCGGCTGCCGGGCTTCATCTGCAGCCCGGCGAAGTAGGCGCGGTGGCGCGCGCTCCACAGCTTCGTGCGCTCCTCCGGCGTGGTCGCCCACTGGAAGCCCTCGCCGCCGAACTCGCCGGCGATCTCCTGCACCGTGGCGGCCTGCTCGGCCACGCTCGCCTCGCTGCCGTGGAACTCCATCAGCAGCAGCGGCACCTCGGGCAGCGCCAGCTTGTCGTGCCGGTTCACCGCGCGCACCGCGTTCGCGTCGAGCAGTTCGCAGCGCGCGATCGGCACGCCCATCTGGATCAGCTGGATGGTGGTGCGCACCGCGGCGTCGATGCTCGGAAAGCTGCAGGTGGCGGCCGAGATCGCCTCGGGCAGCGGGTACAGCTTCAGCGTGATCTCGGTCATCACGCCCAGCGTGCCTTCGCTGCCGACCATCAGGCGCGTCAGGTCGTAGCCGGCCGACGACTTGCGCGCCCGCGTGCCGGTGTGGATCACCTCGCCCTGCGGCGTGACGACGGTGAGCGCGAGCACGTTGTCGCGCATCGTGCCGTAGCGCACGGCGTTGGTGCCGCTGGCGCGGGTGGCGCTCATGCCGCCGAGCGTCGCATCGGCGCCGGGGTCGATCGGGAAGAACAGCCCGGCATGGCGGATCTCGGTGTTCAGCTGCATGCGGGTGACGCCGGCCTGCACGGTGACGGTGAGGTCCTCGGGGCGCACCGAGACGATGGCGTTCATGCGCGTCAGGTCGATGCTGACGCCGCCCTGCACCGCGAGCAGGTGGCCTTCGAGCGATGAGCCGGCGCCGAACGGGATCACCGGCACGGCATGGCGGTCGGCCAGCTTCACCACCTCGGCGACCTCGTCGGTGCTCTCGCAATACACCACCACCTCGGGCGGCGGCACGTCGAACGGCGACTCGTCGCGGCCGTGCTGCTGGCGCACCGCCAGCGCCGTCGAGCAGCGCTCGCCGAAGCGGGCCCGCAACGCCTCGACCATCTCGGCGGGAACCGGCCGCGGATCGAGCTGCGGCAGCAGGTGGGCGGGGATGGGAGCGTTCATGGGCGAGGTCTCCGACAACGGAAGAGAGATTCTGCACCCTAGAATCTGCGACCCCCACACACAAGGCCTCCGTGTCGCTGGATACGCTGACCACCGCCGAAACCCCCGAAGGCATCGCGCTGTCGCTGAGGCCGGCCGGCCTGGTGCCGCGCGTGCTGGCGTTCGCGGCCGATTTCGGCATCCGCGTCGTGATGTTCTTTGCGCTGTCGGCGCTGCTGGGCCTGGGCGGCGGCCTGGGGGCCGGGCTGCAGCTGATGATGTATTTCCTGCTCGAATGGTTCTACCCGGTGGTGTTCGAGCTGGCGCTGGCCGGCGCCACGCCGGGCAAGCGCATGCTGGGCCTGCGCGTCGTGATGGACTCCGGGCTGCCGGTGACGCCCGCCGCGTCGATCATCCGCAACCTGCTGCGCGCGGCCGACTTCATGCCGCTGCTGTACGGCTTCGGCCTGCTCGCGATGCTGTGGCGGCCCGATTTCAAGCGCCTCGGCGACATGGCCGCCGGCACGCTGGTGGTGCATGCCGGCAGCGTCGAGCTGCACGGCGCGCTGCCCGACGCACCGCCGCGCGCGCCGGCCCGGCCGCTCGCACTGCGCGAGCAGGCGGCCATCGTCAAC
>NZ_JBFUFP010000071.1:0-12199 GCF_056403375.1 Rhizobacter sp. P2_H2 | reverse complement strand
GCGCGGCGCCGGCCTCGGCCTCGTCGATGCGCCGCATCAACCGCTTCAACCCCGCCTCGGCATCGGTCAGCGGCGGCGGCGGTTCGGCCATCGCCTGGCGCAGCGCACGCTGCCAGGCCAGGTCGGTGGAATCGTCATCGGCGTCATGCTTCTTCATCGTCGTACTCCTTGCGGCCCTCGCGGCCCGGGCGGCGCACCGGCGACACGCCGGCCAGCATCGGCAGCACCTGGCGCAGCTTCGCGCGGGCGTGGAACATGCGCGCCTTCACGGTGCTGAGCTCGCAGTCCATGATCTGCGCCACCTCGTCGAGCGAGTGGCCGGCGCCGTAGGCCAGCTCCATCGTCGCGCGCTGCTCGGCGTTGAGGCGGCGCATGCCCTTGGCGACCCAGTCGGCCAGCTCGTGGCGGGCGTGGGGGTCGTCGAGGGCATGCAGCTCGTGGGTTTGTTCATCCGCGGGCGCTTCGACCGGCTCCTCGCCGTGCTCGCGCAGCGTCTTCAGCGCGCAGCGCCAGGCGATGCCGAGGATCCAGGTCGACACCCGCGACTCGCCGCGGAACTCGCCGGCCTTCTGCCAGACGATCCAGAAGGTGTCGTTGATCACCTCCTCCACCACGTCGGCGCGGCGCGTCAGCCGGGCCAGGAAGCGGTCGAGGCGGCGGTGGTAGCCGTGATACAGCGCCGCCAGCGCCGCGCGCTCGCCGTCGGCGATGCGGCGCAGCAGCGCGGCCTCGTCCGCATCGTCCAGGCGGGCGGCGGCGGGGCGGGCGCGGATCAGCGAAAGCAGCGGCATACCGGTGTGTACGCGCGGGCGCCGCGAAAGTTGCAAGTATTTTTGGAAATCGGCTTCAGAAGCCGACCGTCAGGCTGCCGACCCAGCGCGAATCGGCCGCCGCGCCGAACCACTCGCGCGCCCGGTGGTCGGTCGCGACCCGCGACAGCTCGTACTGCACACGGCTGCCGATGCGCCCGCTCAGGCCGAGGTGGCCGTAGTCGTAACTGAAGGCGGCGCGGCGCTGCTGGTCCTGGTGGCCGAGCCCGGCCGTCAGTGCGAAAGAGGCCCCCGCCAACCGCCCCAGCGGCTGGCGCAGCACCAGGTCGGCGGCCCAGCCGCTGCGGTGGCCGTTCGGCGACGCGGCAGTCTGGCGCAGCGCGGTGACCGAGGCGACCACGCGGTCGCGCCACGCGAGCGTCGAGGCGAACTCGTCGCGGTCGAAGCTGCGCAGGTAGTCGTCGAACGGGTAGGCGTAGTGGCTGGCCGCGAGCTGCGCGCTCCAGTCGTCGTCGAGGCGGAACGCACGGCCGGCGCTGGCGTACAACTGGGTCGTCCAGCCTTGATCGGTGGAGGGCCGCAACGTGGCGACGCCGATGCCTGCGAGCCAGCCGTCGGCGCTGTCGACCGACACGCCGGCCTGCAGCACCGGCTTGGCATTGCCGAGCGCGACGCCCCGCACCAGCAGCGCCGAACTGGCGCCGACGGTGGCGTCGACCTCCTGGGCCCAGGCGCCGGACAGGGCCAGCGCCGCTGCGGCCGTCGCGACGGCGCGCAAGACCAACGGCGCACTCATGCGCCAATGGTCATATCACCGATCCATCGCGCAGAGCGTCACCCGCCATGCACGACACGGCATAGCCAAGCGACCGCCGCGGAACCGGCTTCGCCGGGCCGCTGGCGGTGCCCCCTTGAGGGGGAGGCGCCGAAGGCGCTTCGGGGGTGGGCAACTTCAAGCCTTCGGCAGCGGGATCGCCTTCAGCGTGCTGCCTTCGACCTCGAAGCGGCCGCCGACCGCGGGGGCGGTCTGCTGCGTGACGGTGCGGGTGGTGCCGTCGTCCATGCGCAGGCGCACCTGGTAGACGGTGGTGCTGCGGGCGCGCTTCTCGACCTCGTGGCCGGCCAGCCCGCCGCCGACGGCGCCGAGCACCGTCATCGCCTTCTTGCCGTTGCCGCCGCCCATCTGGTGGCCGACCACGCCGCCGAGCACGCCGCCGGCGACCGCGCCGATGCCGGTGCCTTCACCCTTGCGAGTCTCGGTCTTCACGCTCTCGACGGTGCCGCAGTTGGCGCAGATGTCGGCGGCCGCAGTGGTGGTGGCCGGTGCCGGTTTGGCGGCGTGGCTGGCCTTGCCCTTGGCCGATGCGGTGGCCGCCACCGGTGCGGCCGGCTCGACCGGCGCGGGCTTCGGCCCGCTGGTCAGTGCAGCCGCCAGCGCGCCGGCGCCGACCACACCCAGGCCACCGGCGACCCACCACGCCGTGCGGCGCGCTGCGGGCGCCGCGGCACCCGGCGTGGCCGAGGGGTCGAGGGCGAGGTTGGCAGAAGAAGAGCTGTCCATGGCAAATCCTGGTTCAAGAGAAAGGAAAAACGTTCACGAACGCGATCATCAACCCAGAAAGCCCAGATTTCGTTTCGAAAAGTTCGCGAGATTGGGAAAAACCATGTCGAGGTTGGCATCGCTGACGCCGAACCACTTGCCCAGCGTCGCGCCGACCTGGTCGACCGCGATGCCCGGCAGCAGGCTGCCCGAGCCCACTTCGTCATCGTGGTTGATGCCGACCAGCGGGAAGCGGCCGTAGACGTCGCCGCCCTTGACCGCGCCGCCGTGCACGAAGTGATGGCCGCCCCAGCCGTGGTCGGTGCCGTCGCCGTTGCTCGTGAAGGTGCGGCCGAAATCCGACGCGGTGAAGAGCGTCACCTGGTCGCGCACGCCCAGCGTGCCGAGCGTCGCATCGAAGTAGTTGATCGCGTGCGAGATGCGCGCGTACAGGTCGGCATGCGCGCGGTTCTGGTTGTCGTGCGTGTCGAAGCCGCCGATGCTGACGAAGAACACCTGCCGCTTGGTGCCCAGCGCGGTGCGCGCGCCGATGATGCGCGCCACCGTCTGCAGCTGCTGCGCGAGGCCGTTGTTGGCGTTGGCGCGCTGCGCCGGGTTGTAGTACTGCGTCGGCGCGGTGACGGTCGATGCGGTGAAGGCCGACTGGAACGCGGCCTGCGCGTCCATCGAGCGGCGCACGATCACCTGGTGTTCCTTGCCCAGCAGGTTCTGGTTGTCGGCGGTGATGATCGACTTGAAGGCCGTCGTCGCCGCGGCCGAGCCGAACAGCGAGCCGGTCAGCCCGCCGATCGCCGTCGCGCCGTTGTTGGTCACCTGGTACTGGAACACCGAGTTGCCGGCCATGTAGACCGCATTGCCCTGCACCGAGATGTTGGTGAAGGTCGAGCTGGTGTTGCTGCCGGCCAGCAGGTCGCCGAAGCGCCCGCCCCAGCCGACGCGCGCGCCTTCCGGGCCGAGCGCCTGCCACATCGACTGCTGGTCGTTGTGCGAGAACAGCTTGGCCGGGCGCGCCTTCGTGCCCTTCTGGTACTCCGCCTTGGTCAGCGGCGTCACCAGCGGGCCGGCGTTGGCGATGATGCCCAGGCGGCCCTGGTCGAACAAGGCCTTGGTCTCGGTCATGCTCGGGTGCAGCGCGAACTTGCGCGACGCGTTCTCCGGGTTCGCGAGGTTCTTCGACGCGATCGACAGCACGCCGCCGAGTGCGGCCGGCGAGGCCGCCGCGGCCGTGGCATCCACCGCGGTGCCGACCGGCTTCAGCGCGATCGGGTCGGGTGCGGTCGCGCGCAGCGTGCTGTAGGTCTGCCACGAGGCGTCGTCCCACGGCAGCACCATGTTGGCGGAGTCGTTGCCGCCGTACATGAACAGGCAGACGATGGCCTTGTAGTCGCTGGCGGTCTGCGCGACGGCCGCGCCCATCGTGGCCATGTTCAAGGCAAAGGGCAGGCCGGCCGAACCGACGGAGCCCGACAGGATGGTCGCGCGGCGCAGGAATTCGCGGCGGGAGGCTTGGTTGGAAGACATGTCGCGGTTCCTCACTTCTGGGTCAGGTAGTCAGACGAGGCCATCGTCAGGAATACCGCGATGGCCACGCGATCGCGCGTGGCGGCGTCGATGTCGGTCTGGTTGATGACCTTGCCCGCGGTGTCCTTGCGCACCGGCGGGATCATCCGGCCGTTGACGGCCGACAGCAGCTGCGTGCGCAGCGCGGCCGGCATCTGCCCCGACATCATCAGCAGGTTCAGGCGGTCCAGCAGCAGCTCCGGCTTGTCGGCCAGCGCCTGCTCGGCCGAGAAGTCGAGCTGCACGTCGCGCCCGGTGTTGATCGCGATCCAGCCGCGCAGGTAGTTCAGGTAGCCGGCCACCGACACCTCGTTGGCCAGCTGCAGCTCCGGCGCGACCAGGTCGGCCGCCTCGATGCTGGTGTTCGGCGGCGTGTAGCCCGGGCGGTAGAAGTTGAACACCGTCGGCGAGCGCATCGGGGTCTGGCCCAGCCGGCCGGCCGGGTCGTCGGTGTTGTCGATGCCCTGGAACTTGCCGGTGGTCGACTTCGCGTGGAAGGTGCGCAGCAGGTGGGCCAGCCGCATCACCGGCTCGCGCAGCTTGCCGTAGTCGTTGCGCGCCGTGTCGGCGCTGCGCGCCTCGGGGTCGAGCAGCACCGCGCGGAACACCGCGCCCAGGTCGCCGCGCACGCCGCTGCCGTTGTTGTTGAACGCCGCCGCCACGCGCTCGACGTAGGCCGGGCTCGGGTTGCTGGTCACCATGCGCTGGATGATCTGGCGGCCGAGGAAGGGGCCGACGTTCGGGTGGTTGAACAGCGTGTCCAGCACGACCTTGATGTCGCCCTCGACATCCGGCTTGTCGGTCGCGGCAATGGTTTTGCCGAGGAACTTCTTCTCGGTGGCCGAGTGGAAATCGGTGTTGCTCGCGTACTTGTTGTAGCCCTGCATCGGCTTCCAGTCGCGGTCGGCGTTGACGTCGCCGCCGAAGAAGCGGGTGCGCGTGCGGTCGGCGGTGTTGGGGCCGGCGTACCAGCTCAGGCCGGTGAACACCTTGGCGAGGCCGGCGATGTCGTCGTGCGTGTAGGTCTCGGGGTTGCCGCTCTTCACGGTGCCGTCGGGGTTCAGCTGGTACAGGCCGATCGAGAACAGCTGCATGATCTCGCGTGCATAGTTCTCGTCCGGCACGCGGCCGGTCTTCGCGTCTTCCTTCTGGTTGCGCAGGCTGGTCAGGTAGGCGCCCATCATCGGGTGCATCGTGATCGCCTCGAGCAGGTCGCGGTAGTTGCCGAACGCATGCTGGCCCAGCACGTCGTAGTAGTCGGCCACGCCGCGCGGCAGGTTGCTCAGCGTCGAATCGACGAACGACACCACGAAGATCTGCGACAGCACGTAGGCCGCGCGCTGGCGCAGCTGGTCGTCGCCGGTGATCGCCTGCGTCCAGTACGACTCCATGAAGTTGCTGGAGGTGACGTTGGTGCCGGCCGCTGCCGCGGCATTCATCGCCGCGGTCATGTAGTCGCGGTGCCGCTTCTGCGGCTTGGCCATCTGCTGCTCGAGCCAGCGCCGGTAGCCGACCTGTGCGAGCTGGTCGATGTCGGCCGCGGTCGGGCCGTAGGTGGCCTGGGTCAGGAAGCGGGCCGCGGCCTCCTTGGTCGGCGGCGGGCCGGCGTCGGCGGCGCTGTCTTCGTCGTTCTTGTTGCCGCCGCACGCGGCCAGCAGGCTGATCAACAGCGCACCGGCCCACAGGCGGGATGTCTTGCGGATGGCGAATGTCGATGGAAGCGATGTCACTTCAGTCCCCCTCGGTGCGGTGCGTACGACCTGATACGGGTCGATTGCGTGCAGGAGACATACCAGCGACATCGTCGGACACCGCCTACAGGGTGTCGGCTGGAAAAGCGCCCATCCTTGACAGATGGGCCGGGCTATCTGGCGTCGAGGTCTGTGCCGAGATGACGTGAACGGTCGGCGATGCGTTCGGATGCTTCGGATGTAACGCGGAGCAACAGCCGTTGCCGCGGCGTCGTCATCCCTCCGTCACAACAGCGCCGACAGCGAACGCTTGACCAGCGACGCATCCTGGCCGCTGCGCGCGGCCCAATCCTGCAGCTGGTCGTCGCCGATCTTGCCGACGTTGAAGTACGTCGCCTCGGGGTGCGCGAGGTAGAAGCCGCTGACGCTGGCGGCCGGTGTCATCGCGAGGCTCTCGGTGAGCGCCATGCCGATGTCGGCGCACTGCAGCACGCGGAACATCTCGGCCTTCACGGTGTGGTCCGGGCACGCGGGGTAGCCGGGCGCGGGGCGGATGCCGCGGTACTTCTCGGCGATCAGCTCGTCGTTGCGCAGCGCTTCATCGGCCGCATAGCCCCAGAACTCGGTGCGCACGCGCTGGTGCATGCGCTCGGCGAAGGCCTCGGCCAGGCGGTCGGCCAGGGCCTTGAACATGATCGCGCTGTAGTCGTCGAGGTCGTCGAGGAACTGCTTCTCCTTCTTCTCGGTGCCGATGCCGGAGGTCACCGCGAACAGGCCGATGTGGTCAGCCACGCCCGAGCCCTTCGGCGCGATGAAGTCGGCGAGGCAGCGGTTGGGGCGGCGCTTCTTTTGCCCGTTCTCGTCGATCACCGGCCGCTCTGTCTGCATGCGCAGCCCGTGCCACGTCATCAGCACCTCGCTGCGCGTCTCGTCGGTGTAGATCTCGATGTCGTCGTCGTTGACGGTGTTGGCCGGGTACAGCCCGATCACGCCGTTGGCCGTCAGCCAGCGGCCTTCGATCAGGCGCTTCAGCATGCGCTGGCCGTCGCTCAGCACGCGGCGCGCCGATTCGCCGACGACGTCGTCGGTGAGGATCGCGGGGTAGGGCCCGGCCAGGTCCCAGGTCTGGAAGAACGGGGCCCAGTCGATGCACTGCGCGATCTCGGCCAGGTCCTGGTTGCGGAACACGCGGCGGCCGGTGAACTTCGGTGCCGTCGGTGCGTAGCCGGCCCAGTCGATCGGCGTCTTGTTGGCACGCGCCTGCGCCAGCGTCACCAGCGGCGTGGCCTTCTTGTTCGCATGCTGCTCGCGCACGCGCAGGTAGTCGGCATTCAGCTCGGCGATGTAGGCGGCGGCCTTGTCGTCGCTCAGCAGGTCGCTGCAGACGCTGACCGAGCGGCTCGCGTCGGGCACGTAGACCACCGGCCCGTCGTAGTGCGGCGAGATCTTCACGGCCGTGTGCACGCGGCTGGTGGTGGCGCCGCCGATCAGCAGCGGGATCTTCTTGATGCGGAAGTGCTCGTCGCGCTGCATCTCGGCAGCGACGTACTGCATCTCCTCGAGGCTCGGCGTGATCAGGCCGGACAGCCCGATGATGTCGGCGCCCTCGACCTTGGCGCGCGCGAGGATGTCCTGGCAGGGCACCATCACGCCCATGTTGACGACCTCGAAGTTGTTGCACTGGAGCACGACGGTGACGATGTTCTTGCCGATGTCGTGCACGTCGCCCTTCACGGTGGCGATCACGATCTTGCCCTTGGCCTTCGCCTCGCCGCCGGCCTCGACCAGCAGCCGCTTCTCTTCCTCGATGTAGGGCAGCAGGTGGGCCACCGCCTGCTTCATCACGCGCGCGCTCTTGACCACCTGCGGCAGGAACATCTTGCCCTGGCCGAACAGGTCGCCGACGACGTTCATGCCGTCCATCAGCGGGCCTTCGATCACGTGCAGCGGGCGGCCGCCGCCGGCCTTGATCTGCTGGTACACCTCTTCGGTGTCTTCGGTGATGAAGTCGTTGATGCCGTGCACCAGCGCATGGCTCAGGCGCTCGCGCACCGGCTTGGCACGCCAGGCGAGCTTGGCGCTGTCGTCCTTGGCGGCGCCCTTGGCGGTCTCGGCGATCTCGATGAGCCGCTCACCGGCGTCGGGGCGGCGATTCAGCACCACGTCTTCGACGCGCTCGCGAAGCGTCGGCTCGAGGTCGTCGTACACGCCGACCATGCCGGCGTTGACGATGCCCATGTCCATGCCGGCCTGGATCGCGTGGTACAGGAACACGGTGTGGATGGCTTCCCGCACCGGCTCGTTGCCGCGGAAGCTGAAGCTCACGTTCGAGACGCCGCCCGACACCTTGGCGCCGGGCAGGTTCTGCTTGATCCAGCGCGTCGCGTTGATGAAGTCGACCGCGTAGTTGTCGTGCTCCTCGATGCCGGTCGCGATCGCGAAGATGTTCGGGTCGAAGATGATGTCTTCCGGCGGGAAGCCGACCTCGTCGACCAGCATCCGGTAGGCGCGCTCGCAGATCTCGACCTTGCGCTCGAAGGTGTCGGCCTGGCCCTTCTCGTCGAAGGCCATCACCACGGCCGCGGCGCCGTAGCGGCGCACCAGCTTCGCCTGGTGGATGAAGGGCTCGACGCCCTCCTTCATCGAGATCGAGTTGACGATGCCCTTGCCCTGGATGCACTTCAGGCCGGCCTCGATGACCTCCCACTTCGAGCTGTCGATCATGATCGGCACGCGCGCGATCTCGGGCTCGCTGGCGATCAGGTTCAGGAAGCGCACCATCGCCGCCTTGCTGTCGAGCATCGCCTCGTCCATGTTGATGTCGATCACCTGGGCGCCGTTCTCGACCTGCTGGCGCGCCACGCTGAGCGCCTGCTCGAATTCGCCGTTCAGGATCATCCGCGCGAAGGCCTTCGAGCCGGTGACGTTGGTGCGCTCGCCGATGTTGACGAACAGGCTGCCTTGCCCGATGAGCACCGGTTCCAGCCCGGACAGCTTCATCGGCGGAACGGGACGGGCGGTAGACGTCGGCGACGACAGAGAGGCGGAGGCGGTCATGGCGGGTCGGCTGGCACCGCCCCGGAGCTCACCCGGGGCGCATGCGGATTCATCATGCGAGGGGTGAGCGTGGTTGCAAGCTTCCAAGCCTGGCGGCAGCCCGATGGGCCGCCGTCGCAACGCTCCTTGGAGAGGCGCATTTTATGCGGCCAGGCCCCGTGAGCGGCTTGGTTACAACTCGGCAAGCCCCTGATGCGGTCGTGGTGCACGGAGCGTGTCCAATCCGGGATCCACGACTGGACTGCTTCTGCCGTGAACAACAACACACGATTCCTCGCTCTCTCCGTCGCGGTTGCCGCGCTGCTGGTTGCCTGCGGCGCGCCGCAGGTCAAGCCGCTGCCGGCGCCGGCGCCCTCGGTGCCCGGCTCCGCGCCGGGCCCGGTCTATGGCCAGGCGGCCTCCGGCGCGGCGCGCAGCTGGTCGCCGCAGATGGAGGCGGTCGAGCGGCAACTGGCCTCCAGCCTGAACGGCACGCCGATGGCGCTGGCGCGCACGACCGACGAGCGACTGTGGCTCWCGCTGCCGGGCGATGTCGCGTTCGAGCCGAACCGCTCGGCGCTGAAGCCGGTCGCCACCGGGCTGCTGGACAAGGTGGCAGCGGTGCTGCGCAGCCAGCCGCAGCTGGAGCTGCGCATCGTCGGCCACACCGACAGCAAGGGCTCGGCGGCCGGCAACGATGCGCTGTCGCTGGACCGTGCGGCGAGTGCGCGCGACTGGCTGGTGGCGCGCGGCCTGTCGCCAGTGAAGATCGGCGTGGCCGGTCGCGGCTCGCGCGACCCGGTCGGCAGCAACGACGACGAGGCCGGCCGCGCGGCGAACCGGCGCGTCGAGATCCTGATCGGCGAACGGGCGGTGCGCTCAGGCAGCAAGTAGCCGGGCTACGCGGCCAGCAATCCTGAGAACAACGGATCGTGCCGCGAGCGCGGCCGGTACGCGCCGACCCGCTTCGCGATCTCGGCGATGTGCGCCGGCGTCGTGCCGCAGCACCCTCCGGCGATGTTCAGGAAGCCGGCGCGCGCGAACTCCTCGACCAGGCTGCCGGTGATCTCCGGCGTCTCGTCGAAGCCGGTGTCGCTCATCGGGTTCGGCAGGCCCGCATTCGGGTAGCAGCTGATGAAGGTGTCGCCGGCCACCTTGGCCAGCTCCTCGATGTACGGCCGCATCAGCGTCGCGCCGAGTGCGCAGTTCAGCCCGATCGCGATCGGCCTCGCGTGGCGCACGCTGTGCCAGAACGCGCTGACCGTCTGCCCCGACAGGATGCGCCCCGACGCGTCGGTCACCGTGCCTGAGATGATCACCGGCAGCCGCTCGCCGGTGTCTTCCATCAGCTCGTCGAGCGCGAAGATCGCCGCCTTCGCGTTCAGCGTGTCGAAGATCGTCTCCACCAGGAACAGGTCGCAGCCGCCTTCGAGCAGGCCCGCCGCCTGCTCGTAGTACGCGGCGCGCAGTTCGTCGAAGCTCACGTTGCGCGCGGCCGGGTCGTTGACGTCCGGGCTGATGCTCGCGGTGCGCGGCGTCGGGCCGAGCGCGCCGGCCACGAAGCGCGGCTTGTCGGGCGTGGCGTACTTGTCACAGGCCTCGCGTGCGAGCCGCGCGGCCACCACGTTCATCTCGCGCGCCACCTCGCCCAGGCCGTAGTCGTCCTGCGCGACGCTGGTCGCGCCGAAGGTGTTGGTCTCGATCAGGTCGGCGCCGGCCGCGAGGTACTGCTCATGGATCTCGCGGATCACGTCGGGCCGCGTGAACTGCAGCAGCTCGTTGTTGCCCTTCAGGTCCTTCGGATGGCTGGCGAAGCGCTCGCCGCGGTAGTCGGCCTCGCCGAGCTTGTAGCGCTGGATCATCGTGCCCATCGCACCATCGAGCACCACGATGCGTTGCGAGAGGATCTGCGGCAGGGCCGCGCCACGGGTGTAGACGGGGGCGTTCATTGCGCGATTGTAGGAAACCCTTGCAGCCCCGTCGCTCCAATGACAAGGGGACCCCAGTGACATTGTTGTCGCAGTGGCCCGGCCGGGGGGCCTCGGTCTACGGGAGCACCTTGGGACTGACGACGTTCAGCCACTCGCCGATTTCACTGGGGATCCGGCGTCGCGCGCCACTGCGAATGTCGAAAGCCTCGCGCTCGCCGATCTGGATCCGACACACCGTGAAGGCCTGCCGCTTGCCGCGGCTGTTGTCGGTGAAGACGGTCGCGTCGGCCACCGAGGCGGCGGCGCCGATCGCCCGCTGCGTGCGCGGAAACCGCTCGACGAGCTTGTCGACGTCGACGTTGTGGCCCCCCTCCGCGACTCGGGTCATCACCCGACCGATCGACAACCGGACGTTCGACAGCCCGACGAAGAACAGCAGCACGAAGTAACCGGCAGCCTGCATTTCACGGATGAGGTCGATCTTGGACGCGAACTTGCCGTTGGGCAACGCTTCCCAGTAGGAGAAGACCGTTTCCATCGCAAAGGGAACGCCGCGCGCCATCGCCTGGGCGACGAAGGCCTCGACACCCTTCTGAGCCACCTTCATCCAGCTCTCGTCGGTGTCGCGCAGTGCCTGGGCCCACTTGATCAAACGACCTTCATGATCGGCTTCGGGCAGGATGGACAACATCATCCGGTCGGCGTTGACCAGCGGGATCCGGAAGCTCGGCGAGAGGTGCCGCAGCCACATCGTCGATTTCCCCGAGCCGTTGTGACCCGCAAGGATCACCGCCAAGGGCTTCCCGGCGCGCCGCTGTTCACGGCGGACTTCATCGACGGCCTGCGCCAGCGACGTCATCGCTTGGTGCTCACCACCTTGAACTTCCCGTTGACGAACGTGCCCGTCGAGACTCTGCCATTCACCTCGCGGATCAGGCGGCTCGGGTCCAGCGGATCGGCACGGAAGAGCGGCGTTGATGGCGCCGTCTTGAATGCAATCCCCGGCTTCACCAGCTTCGGCATCGCTCGGGCCATGGCGGCCTGGCCGATGGTGACGTTGCGCCGCAGTTCGCCCGCCTTGGGCGAAGCCGCCTTCACGCTCACCTCACCGAAATGGATCGTCGCAACGCCTTCTCCCCTCAGGGCGGTGTTCACGATGACTTTGCCGATGTCCCGGCGAACGGTCTTGGCGGCGATCGGTGGCTTCTTGGCGGACATGGCAGTGTCGGTAGCTGCGCGGGTTGACTTGCGTCGTGCCGGCATTGTGCCCAATCCGCGACCGCGGTGTCCGCTTCCCTTCAATCAGAACGTGGCCGACGAAATGGTGTCGCTGAACAGCGAGGCCCGGAAGTCGATCGGCGCCGGCCCTTCGTCGTTCATCGCCCACAGCGCCAGTGCCTTGGCCGACATCGGCTTGGCGAACAGGAAGCCCTGCAGCTCGTTGCAGCCGAGCGAGCGCAGGATGTCCTGCTGCTCCGCGGTCTCGACGCCCTCGGCCACCACCTTCAGCCCGAGCGCCTGCGCCAGCTTGACGACCGCGTCGACGATCGCGCGCGCATCGGCGCTGCTCTCCAGGTCGAGCACGAAGCTGCGGTCGATCTTCAGCTCCTCCGACGGCAGCTTGCGCAGGTAGCTCAGGCTCGAATAGCC
>NZ_JBFUFP010000070.1:0-12212 GCF_056403375.1 Rhizobacter sp. P2_H2 | reverse complement strand
GGCTCGGGCTTGGTCGGCACCGGCCGGGTCGGGCGAGCCACTTCCGGCGGGGGCGCCTTGCCGGGGATGCGGATCGTCGTGCCTTCGCCCACCTGGCGCGGCACCTTGATGTTGTTGTAGCGCGCGAGGATGTGGAACGCGTAGATGTCGCCGAGGAAGCGGCCGGCGATGCGCGACAGCGTGTCGCCCGAGCGCACCACGTACGGGAACGACTCGCGGCCGAGCGTGGCCTGCGGGTCCTCGGTCATCTGCTTCTGCAGGTTCAGCGCCAGCTTGTTGGCGGGGTCCAGGCTCAGCGCCCGCTGCAGCTCGGCGCGGGCCTGCTCTTCGTTGCCGCCCTCGAGCAACTCGACGACGCTCTGCGCGACCTTCTGGGCCTGCGCCTGCATCGCCGGGGTCGGCGGGGGCGGGGGTTCGGGGGCGGGGGCCGGCGCCGCAGGCGTGGTGGCGGCGGGTTCCGGGGGTGGGTCGGCCGGTTTGGTGGCACAGGCCGACAGCGCCAGCGCCGCGACCAGCGCCGACATCAGGGCAGCCGTGCCGGCGAGGCGGGACGGTGCCGAGCGATCAGTGGTTGCGATCATGCGTTCCATCTTCAGTCGAAGTGAGCGGAGCCCGGCAGCCGGGATGCCGCCCGGGTGGGAGCGGCGCCGCTGGGGGCGAACGGCAGATTGTGCCCCGACCCGGGGCCGGATCAGAACCGCTTCACCCCGTCATCCGTGTGAAGAAAGTGCTTGCCACCACAACCACGTGGCCACCGCCGAGAAGATCGCGCCGACCAGCAGCCAGGCCTTGGCCTGCGGGATCACGCGGCCGGCGGCGAGCCAGCGTGCGAGGCCGAGCGCGAGGAAGGCCGGGCCGAGGATGGCGAGGATCAGCTTGGCGTCGATGGGTGGCATCGGTTCTCCCTGGGTGTTCTGGCGGGCCGCGCGAGGGGGCGCGGCGAGTATTGCATGGGGCTTGTCAGGCCTGGGCACTGCGCCAGTTCAGCTTCGGGGAGCCATCGAGGTGAGCAGCCGTTGCTGTCGCCACGCAGGTGCCGCGACGTTGAACAACGGCGTGCCCGGATTCAGCAAGCACAGGTGCTGCGCGGCTGCCGCACGCTGACGCTGGAAACCGCTGCGCAGCACCGACAGGCAGTGTGCCGCCGACACCGACCCACCCATGAAATGGCGCGTGCCGCCGGCGAAGCTGGCGCCTTGGGACTGCCACCAAGCGTCAATGCGCTGCGGGTCCGGCCATGGCAGGCCATCGTCTTCGTCGAGCGCGACGGCGTCATCGGCTGCATCGTCGTTGGGGCCGAATTCGGCACCCTCCGGCGGCTTGCGTTCAAGGTCCAGCGCCGCGAGATCGAGGCCGGTCAATGTGCTGAACGTCTCGCCCGCCTTGCGGGCCAGCGGCAACTGGTGCATCTGGCGGATCAGCCAGGGCACGAACTGGGTGTCGCCGGCAGCGGCGATGCCACGCATCAGCAGTCGTGCCATTGAGGGCTCCTTGGCGAGCAGGCGCAGCAGATCGTGTCCCTGTTGCGGATCGACGACTCGCAGCCAGAGGTCGATGGCCTCGGCGCGGCTCGGGTGCTCGGCATCCACCGACAGCGCCTGCAACACTTGCAGGCTGGAACCGCGATCACCCAGCAGAAGCGCTGCCCGCGCGGCGGGGAACGCCGCTTCGAGGGGGACGCCGTTCAACAGGCGCAGGCAGGCGGGCAGCAGGTCGATGCGGCCGATCGCCGCAGCCACCGCCGGTGCGTGGGCGACGTCCTCCGGCTGCGTCGATGCGAGCGCTTCGTCCAGCGACGTGCCGGGATCGACCCCGTGCATGGCACATGCCGTCATTCCGACGCGGCGATGCATCGGCTGGCCGGAGTCGAGCAGCGATCGCGTGATGCCGCGCAGTGTCGGCGCGCTGACCCATCCGAAGGCCGACACCAGGCCGCGTCGCGACGCCGGCTCGGCCTCGGCCAGCGCCAGCAACTGGGCCAGCCAGACCGTGTTGCGGCTCTCGAGGGCGAGGACCGTCGCGGCGAACATTGCACCGGAGCCCGGGTCTTCCAGTCCGATCCGGCTCAGGCGCTCGCCTTCGCCGCCGGCCAGCGACAGGCCGTCGAGGCTGGCCGCGATGCGCTCGTCCAGCCGCGCCAGGCGATTCAGGCGCAGGTGCGGCGCGCGCACCAGCACCGACCGCGTGTGGCGCAGCGAGACTGCGACCTCGTGGTGCTGCTGGATGACGATCGGAACGGCGGACATGCTCAGATCAGCGGCGGGAGCGACTGCCATGCCTTGCCGTCGGTCGTGAAGGCGAGCTTCCCGGTGCCGAACGACCAGAGCACGCCGTCAACGGCGTCGAGATGGCCGAAGCTCTTCACGCCATCGACCGCCACGGGATCCAGCGCGCCGTTGTGCAGGCGGAAGATGCCTTGCTCGGAGGAGACATGGAGGGCGCCCTCGAACCATTCGGCACCCCACAGGTTGCCGATCGAGGCATCGCTCGCGGCCATGTTCCAGCCGGCGCCGTCGAAGCGCAGCACCAGCCCCTTCTGGCCGGTTGCGTAGGCCTCGCTCGGCGACACCACCACCACGCGATGCAGCATCAGGTTCGTCGGGCTGTCGTGCTTCGTCCAGCGCTGCGCATCACGGTGCCAGATCTCGCCCATCATGYCGGCGGCCCACAGGTCATCGGGTGAACTGCCGTGGATCGACGAGAAGCCGCTCACGGCGATCTCGCCCAGCGGCGCGACCACGCCCTCGTCGATGCGCACCCAGGCTCCCGCCGTGCGCCGATAGACTTGGCGCCCCATGCCGGCGGCAAACACCGTGTCGCCGATCACGCGGATGTCGCGCATCGGGCCACGCGCACGCGTGCCCGCGGGTGACGCATCGATCTGCTCTTCGCGGTAGTCGCCGTGCCCGAGGCCCACCGTGCCTTCGGTCCCGAGCGCAAATGCGCAAGGCTTGGGCCCGCGCAGGGTCGCCACGCGGTTGGGGATCCACTTCATCGGGAACAGGCCCCATTTGCCGGCCTGGCCGTCCCAATGCGCGAGGGCCGGAATGGCATCGCGGCCTTCGCCGATGTGGGCAATGACGCGGACGATCGATGCGTTTTCGGCGCTGCCGTGGCCGAAGCTGATCGGTGGTTTGTTCATGATGTTGGATCGAGGGGTTTCAGAAGCCGCTTCGGATCATCGAGAAAAGGATGCTGGAATTGAGCTGGCCCTGCTGGCGGGACGTCAGGTCGCCAGCAGACCGGTTCACCAGGTCGGAGCGAACGGGTGTCGAGTCGTCGACACCCGGTCCGTCCGGGTTCTTGGCCTTGTGGTACTTGTCCAGTTGGGCTTCCGTGCAATCGGGGTCGCAGTCGGGGAAGACCAGCATCATGGCGACGACGCCGGCCTTGCGGGCTTCGCCGTAGTTCCAGTTCGAGACGCCGCTGCTCAACGGGACGTTGCGCGCGTGCTGGTTGTAGGCCGCCTCGTACTGGCCCTGGATGGCATGGCAGGCGCCGTGCTCCTTGTCATGGCGCGGGCCCGAGGCGCACACGCACGGCGCCTTCGTGTCGTCGTAGCCGGTGAACTCGGACATCACCCGGCCTTCGTCGCGCCCCCCGATCTCGGTGAAGCAATGCACTTCAACCAGGTGGTGAGGCGTCTTCGCGTTGCCTTCATCGTCGTCGCAGCAGCCATAGGCGAACGGCGCCAGTACGCACTTCATGGCTTCCTTGCAGGGATCCTTGCACATCTCCCGCTTGGCGCCGGCCATGTTCACGGTGCCCTTCTGCTTGCCCTTCGTGCGAACGTTCTTCTGGTAGCCCTCCTCGCAGGCACTCTTGGCGTTGTCACGCGTCTTCTTGCAAGGATCGTCCGTGATGCCCACCGACGTGCCGACGGTGTCGGTGTAGACCCAGGGCGGCGAGTTGCCCGGCATCGAGCCATGGTTGTGCGTTGCGAGATCGAGGTTGCGAACGACATTCTCTCCTTCGACCTTCACGTCCATCGACCACACCGTGAAGAACACCTTGCCCGTGATCTTGCTGGTCACGACGCCCTTCTTCGGCGCATTGCCGGCCTCGTCACCGGTGCTTTTCTTGAAGTACGACTTGTCCTTCAGCATGATCTCCTGGCCGGAGATCTTGACCGAACTCGATCCGTCGGAGCAGTCCGAGGCCATGCCGGTGTTGGGATACGGAATGGGCACGCCGGGCGGCGTGGCCGGCGTCAGCGGCGGCGTGAAACAGACGTCGGGAAACGCGCAAATGCCCTTCCCGTTGGCCGCTTTGCACGAGATCTCCATGTTGTTGGCAAAGACCTGGTTCGCCATCACGCGTGTCCGTAGTGAAGGGTCGCGGCGGCGCGCAGCCCGTTGTCATTCGACCAATGCGCGAGGACCGCATGGCCTCGGGCATACGATTTCCTGCAGGCCGCCTCGGCCAGCGCGATCATGCTGATGCCCGACACGGCGCCCGTCTCGCCGATGCATTCGGCGGGGTGCCACAGTTCGAAATCCTCCTTCAGGACCCGCATCGAGCGCGACAGGGCGAGCGATGCTTCCTTGAAGTAGTACTGTTCCCCGGAGACATCGGTGATGCGGAAATCCATCTCGTGCATGGCCACGCCCGCTTCGTCGATGGCTTGTCGCACTGCGCGATTGAGCCCTTCGGCGCGCAACGGCTCACCCGAGTCGACGTGCGCTGCCTCGCTCGCAAAGCCGAGTCCGGTGCAATGCAGCCGATGCGGGCCATCCGGCACGCCGACGAGCAGGGCACCGGCGCCTTCGCCGGGCATGAATCCGTCGGTGTTCGATTCGGTGAGCAGGCGCCGGACCTGGTCGTAGTGGATGAGACTCTCTCCCTGGAGCAGGCTGTCGGCGGCCACCACCAGCACCTCCCGTGCCGCCTGCTGCTGCACGAGCGCGCGTGCCCTGGCCAGCGCGACCGCCACGCCGACGCGCCCTTGTGGCACCACCGCAGAAGCCGGCGAGAAGCGCGCGCCGAGCAGATCCTGGATCGCGGCGAAGAGCCGGTCGTCAAGCCCGGCGATGCGCCCGGGGCGCGTGCCCTCCGCGACGCACAGCAGCACAGGCAGCTCCGCCCAGGTCTCTTTCGGGCGCTGATCGAGGGCTTGTGTGATTGCCATCGCTGCCATGGCCGCGAGCTTGTCGAGGCCACGATGCCCGCGGGACAGGTGCACCTGGTGGCCGACGATCCACCGCCCGGCGGAGTCGATGAACTGCGTGTCGCTGGGGTTGGTGAGCTTGGCACGCAGCGCCGCGCAGGTCGAGGCCGCGTCGAGGCCAACCGACGTCACCAGGCCGGTGCCGAGGACAGCGAGCGGGGATGTGCTCACGGCRCCACCTTGTCGTCGGCGTCCGCGACGAACATCGGACCGGCCGGAATCATCACCACCGGAATCGGGAAAACGGACTGGTCCCGCAACTGCCACCACTCCCGCCCCTTCTTGCCCACCAGCACCTGCGCGATCTCGTGCATGTTCTTGCGCAGTGGCCGCGCCACGCGCCAGGTGAGACTGAAGCGCTGCAACTCAGGCTCGATCACGATCGTGTCCAGCGTCGCGGTGTAGTCCTCGCGCTCGCCGCGCTTCGGAAACACGTGCACCGGCGCCACCAGGTTCGGAATCGTGAAGCGCGTCAGCCCTTCGGGCGTCAGGTTCGCCAGCGCCACCTCCACCGGCCCACCGGCGAACGACTCCAGCGGCAGCTGCTGGTCCAGCGGCGCCGCCTGGAAATACTGCGCGTCGAAATCCGGCGGCAAAAAGGGGAAGTGCTTGTCGAGCCACTCGTCGTCGTACGTGCCGGCAAAGCGCGAACGCGACGACCAGCCGCGCCCGAGCGGGCCGTACGACATCGGCGCGTAGTCGCTGTCGGGGTCGCTGATGCTGCGCCCGATCTCCTCGGTGCGCGGCAGCGGCTTGCCGTCGACCCAGGACTTCTTCAGGTGCTTGTGGAATCCCACGCCCACCGGGTTGGCCATGTAGGCCGCATGCTGCGACGGGTCTTCATGCGCCAGGTCGGCGCCGCCATAGGCCACGTCGTAGCTGATCGGCTGCGTGACGAACGGCTCGGCCGGCGTCGCGCGCAGCGTGGCCAGGCCGCAATCCCATTGCCGCGCGCCGACCACCGCGATGCGCTTGCTCCAGTGGCCGATGCGGATGCCGGTCTCCACGCGCGTGGCCGGCCGGCCGTGCGGCGCGTGCGCGCTGCCCAGCAGCAACACGTCCACGCGCTGCTTGAGCGGCGCGAAATCCACTTCGTACACCGGCGCCGACAGCCCCGGCTCGCCGGTGAAGGTGTCGGCCATCACCAGCGGCAGCTGCTCGTCGTGCAGCGCGAAATGCGTGGCCGGCTCGCCGGCCTGCGGGAAGCGGAAGGTGCCCTTGATGACGACCACGAGCGACTCGCGGCCGCTCGGCTCGAGCCCCATGTTGTAGCCCGCCGTCATGCGGGTCGCGTTGATCAGCTCCATGTGGTTACTGCAGCCGTGCGGTCAGTTCAGTTGCACCGAGCCGCCCTTGATGCGGTTGACGCCAGTCGAGCGGCTCGACACGTAGCTGCCCTGGATCAGCACCTTGCCGGCCTCGGTCAGCGTGATGCTGGCCTTGCCGCAGCGCAGCGTCAGCTCCTTCTTCGCGCTGACCAGCATGCGCTGGCCGTCGCTGTCGAGCTGCACCTGGTCGGGCCGGTCGGCCAGCGGCCAGCCGGCAGCCGGGCGCAGCACGCCGGTGACGATCGGCAAGGCCGCATCGCCGTTCTCGAACATCAGCGTCACCTGCGCGCCGATGTGCGCGCCATGCAGGTCGAGCACCGCGCGCGCGCGCAGCGCGGCCGTGCCCGGCTGGCCGGGGTAGAGCACCAGCGGCGTCGCGCCGTCATCGGTGATCGCGATCAACTCGCCGACCACGACCGACGGCAGCGGCTCGCTGCGCAGCACCGCCGCGCGCGACTGCAGCAGCGGCTGCAGCGCATCGACCGGGTCGCCGATGGGGGTGGCTTCCTCGCGCGCATGCGCTTCGAGAAGTTGTTGGTCCAGCGTGTCGCGGCCGCTCATCGTGTGCCTCAGTTCTGCAGAATCTTGGAGCCCTTCATCACGATGTTGCCGCCGGCCTTCTTGTTGATGTTGCCGGAGCCCTCCACCGTGATGTCCTTGCCCTTGATGGTGATCGTGCCGTCTTTCTTCATCGTGATGCTCGCGCTGCCGGTCTTCAGCGTGATGGAGTCGGCCGCCTCGAGCACGTAGTTCTTGCCCACCTTCAGCGTGTTGTCCTCGCCGATGGTGGTGTTGCGGGCCTTGGCCACCTGCACGCTCTGCTTGCCGCCGACGCTCAGGCTGCGGTCGGAGCCGACATCGATGCTCTGCTTGGCGCCGATCGAGTGGCTTTCGTTGATGCCCACCGAGACCGAGCGCGTGGCGCCCACCGAGATGCTCTGCGCCGCGCCGACCACCACTTCCTGGGCCGCGCCGATCGCCACCGTCTCGTTGATGCCGACCGCGCGGGTGCGCTGCAGGGCCACCGTCTCGGTCTTGCTGGCGCCGATGCTCACGGTGCGGTTGCTGCCGATCGTGATCGTCTCGTTGGCGCCCACCGTCTCGGTGCGGTTCACGCCGATCGCGATGGTCTCGTTGCTGCCGACCTTCTCGTTGCGGTTGACGCCGATCGTGATGTCTTCGTTGTTGCCGACCTTCTCGGTGCGGTCGACGCCGATCGTGATGGTCTCGTTGTTGTCGACCGTCTCGGTGCGGTCGTGCTTGACGTGCACCGTCTCGTCGTGGTCGATGGTCTTCGTGCGGTCGTGGCCGACCCACTTGGCCTCGTCGTTCTCGACCTCGGTCAGCTGGTCTTTCTCGGCGTGCAGCCACAGCTGCTCGGCGCCCTGCTTGTCCTCGAAGCGGATCGCGTTGGCATTGCCGTAGCCGCCGCCCTTGGACGAGCGCGTCAGGATGCCCGACTGCGTCGCATTGGCCGGCAGGTCCCACGGCGGCATCTGCTCGGCGTTGTAGACGCGGCCGGTGATCAGCGGCTGGTCGGGGTMGCCCTCGAGGAAGCCGACGACCACTTCCTGGCCGATGCGCGGGATCGAGATGCCGCCGAAGTTCTTGCCGGCCCACGGCGACGACACGCGCACCCAGCACGAGCTCTTCTCGTTGTTCTGGCCGTAGCGGTCCCAATGGAACTGCACCTTCACGCGGCCGTACTTGTCGGTGAAGATCTCCTCGCCGCCGGGGCCGACCACCACCGCGGTCTGCGGGCCCTGCACGAAGGGCTTGGGCGTGACGCGTTGCGGGCGGAACTGCTGCTTGCTCGGGATCGCCGAGAACGCGCAATGGAAGCCGGCGCCGGCGCCGCTCGATTCGTGAACGCCCAGCTCGGCCCTCACCGACATCGAGGTGACCAGGTACTCGCTGTTCTGGTCTTCGCGCGGGTGCTTGGTGAGCTTCATGTTGCAGCCGACCTTCAGGCCGAGCGCGTTCGACGCGCCGCGCAGCTGCGTGTAGCGCGCCTGGACCTCGTCCATGCGGTTCTCGGCCCACTGCGAGCCGTCGGCCTTCTGCACGTAGTCGCCCTGGTAGTCGAAGCTCTCGTAGTCGGCGAGCTCGTGCGAGCGGGTGTTGGAGGTCTCGACTTCCAGCGAGGTCGACGGCCGCTCGAAGTCGTAGCTCGTCATCACCGTCTTGCCGGTGCGCACCGATTCGTCGAACACCCAGTCGCAGACGTACTCCTGGTCGGGCGGCGCGTTCGAGCTGTCTTCGATGTAGCGCATGCTCTCGTAGCCGGGCGCCGCGTCGTGTGCGCTCTGCGAGTCGACGAGGATCAGCTTGTGCGCGCCGTCGGTGTGCTCGAAGTACCAGTAGATGCCCTCGTGCTCCAGCAGGCGGGCGATGAAGTTGTAGTCGCTCTCGCGGTACTGCACGCAGTACGTCCACGGCTGGTACGAGCGGAACAGCTTGGGCTCGAAGCTTGCGACGCCGTGGTCGCCGAACACCTTCTTGACGATGTCGGGCACCGACATGTCCTGGAAGATGCGGCAATCGGTGGTGCGGGTCAGGAACCACAGCCACGGCCGCACGGTGGCGCGGTAGCCGAAGTAGCGGCCCTTGTGCCCGCCGAGTCCGAAGCGGGTGACGTAACCGTTGTAATGGCGCTTGCTGCCGTTGGCGAGCGTCACGTTCACGGTGACGAGCTTGCCGAGCAGGTCCTGCGGTTTGAGGTCGGGCTTCTCGCTCAGCAGCGACAACTGCATGTCGCCCAGCGAGCTCAGGCCGGTCGAGTACGTCATCGACTCGAAGAACAGGTCTTCAGCCGGAAGCGGTGAACTCAGCGTGATGGGATTGGCCATGGGTGCGCTTGCTGTGCAGACGAAGGGCGCACGGACGGTGCACCATGGTCCTCAGAGTAGGAAAAGCCGCCCGGGGGGTAAAGCGACGAAAGTCATGTACCCCCCGGGGCCGGGCGTTGGCGTAGGCGGGTTTGGCCTAGGATCCGCGCAGGCCGGCAGGCCGAAGCCGCCGAAGGGCTTCGAGAACCAGTGCGCGATCAAGGTCAGCGTGGCGCTGCACGCGGCGGGCGTCGACATGAAATCGTTTCGAGGCGCAACCGTGACCGTCGACGGCAAGCGGCTGGCGATCCGGGCCGAGGAACTGGCGGCGTGGCTGAAGACGCAGCACCTGATCGGGTTGCCGCTGAAGCCGGAGAACGTGACCGGCAAGGAGTGGCAGGAGAAAGTCAGCATCGCACGGGGGACCACATCGACCTCTGGAACAAGTCGACGCTGACCCCGTCATGGGAGTCCTTCGCTCGCTTCTCGATCGGGATGTTCTCGCGGCCTACCTTCTGCCGTCGGTTGGATTCGCTGTCGCGGGCTACCTTGCACAGGCTCGAGCTTGGCCCATCAAGAAGACTGCTGTCGTGTTTGGGGCGCTGACCCTTGGGACTCTGTTCTTCCTGGTCCGTCCTTGCATCATGATTGGCCCAAGATGAGTGGAATGAGCTGGTTGAAGCGCTTCGCTGCCACGCTTGCCGGATTTGTGTTCGGACTCGCCGTCACTTGGGTGTGCCTCTACACCGTGAGTCGCGCCAAGCTTCCTCGCATCCGGTCTTCTGGCGGGGGATGCGACCTGGAACACAACCCGACCTGGTGGTGTTTGCCGGCGTTCATGGCGTTCTTGTTCCTTCCTTCGATCTGCTTTGCCGTGGCCGGCTGCCTGGCGTCCGCCCGTGCATGGCCGATCCGCAAGGTCGCCAAGGTCTTCGCCTGGATGACGGGTTTCACGGCGCTCGCCTACATCGCCTCCTACGTGCTCTGAAGTGCGCCCGGCCACCCGCTCACCAACCGTTACGCCTCCACACCCCGATCCGGCGATTCCCCGTTGTCCAACGCCCCCTGGCGCCCGTAACATTCCCGGCGCAATGGAAGAGGGCAGACGGACGCCACCCAGGACGCCCGCGTCGACCGCATCGGAGGGATCTTCATGGCATTGCCCGGCGCGAAAGCCGCCCCGCAGGATCACCTGCCCGAATTGACCAGCTTGCGCTTCATCGCGGCCTTCGCGGTGCTGGTGCTGCATTACCGCGACCTGCTCGGACCGCTCCCCGACGGCGTGCTGCGCGCGATCGTCGGCGGCCAGTACGGTGTCACKTTCTTCTTCATCCTGAGCGGCTTCATCCTGACCTATCGCTACCACGAATGGTTCGCGGGTGGCGTCAGCGATGGCCGCTTCTGGCGCTTCCAGCGCTTCCGCTTCGCCCRCATCTACCCGATCTACCTGCTCGGGCTGCTGCTCGACACGCCGTGGCACATCGTCGAGCGCGCGCAGGCGGGGCAGCTGGCCGACGTCGGCCAGACCTGGTGGGCCTCGTGGCTGCTGAACCTGGTCGGCCTGCAGGCCTGGGTGCCGGCGGTGCCGTTCGCGATGTTCTGGAACACGCCGGCCTGGAGCGTGGCCGCCGAGCTCTTCTTCTACGCGACCTTCCCGTTCCTGTGCGCCGGCCTGCTGCGCCTGCGGCTGCGCCTGCGCGGCCTCGCACTGCTGCTGGCCGCCACCACCGTGCTCGGCATCGGCGCCTACGTCGGCGTGATCTGGTGGATGAACGTCGTGCTGCACACCGAAGGGCAGACGCAGTACATCGTGCTCGTCTACAACCCGCTGCTGCGCTACAGCGAATTCCTCGGCGGCTGCCTGACCGGCCTCGCGTTCCTGCAGCTGCAGGCCGGCAGCTGGCCGCGCGCCGCCTGGCTGACCGGCACCGATGCCCGTGCCCGCCGCGTGCGCGACGCGATCGTGCTGGCGGCCCTGGTGGCCGCCGGCGTGCGCATCGGCCTGCCCGACTACGTCGGCCCCGAGATGTGGCGCTGGCTGCTCGACGTGGCGATGAAGTACGGCATCTTCATCGTGCCGTTCAGCGCGCTGATCCTCGCGGTGGCGTCGGGGCGCACCTTCCTCAGCGTGCTGCTGCAGCAACCCTGGATGGTGCTGCTGGGCGAGGCGAGCTATGCGCTGTACATCATCCACTGGTCGGTGACGACCTTCCTGCGCCTGGGCTGGCTCGGCGCGGCCGGCACGCCCGCGGTGCACCTGCTGTTCCTGCTCGGCACGGTGGCCGCGTCGGTGCTGTGCTACCGATTCATCGAGGTGCCGTGGCGGCGTCGCTTGCGCGGCAGCGGCCCCGACCTGCCGGACTCCACCGCGGCCACCGCATCGGCCGCCGCCCTTCCATCCCAACCGAGACCCGCCCTGCCATGAGCTCTTCCACGCTGATGCCCGCGCCGCGCCCGCGCGAGTTCCAGGCCCAGGCCGTTCCGCAACCCCAGACCGCCCCGCAACCCCAGCACCGCCCGATCGACAACGGCTGGCTGCAATGGGTGGCCGAGAACAAGCTGCGCAACTGCGCGATGGAATCGATGCTGCAGACGATGACGGCCGCCGGCCTGTCGCGCGCCGAGAGCGAGGCGGCGATCGTGCGCATGGACAGCGATCCGGCCTACCTCGCGGCCAAGCGCTACCAGCAGATGCAGCGCAAGTTCGAATCGGTGCTCGCCAACCAGCAGAAGCTGTGGGAATCGTCGCCGCACTACGGGCGCGTCGAGAAGCGCAGCCATGTGTCGCGCGACGAGTTCATCGAGCGCTACGTGCGCGGCAGCCGCCCGCTGGTGCTCACCGAAGCGGCGCGCGACTGGCCGGCCGTCACGCGCTGGTCGCCGCAGGAC